>JAJDND010000036.1 GCA_022340885.1 Desulfobacterales bacterium
TGAGCAATCCGGTGATATTAACAACTTTTTATATCTCTACCAACAGTAAGATATGAATTCTGCAATTTTAAATCGATTTTGTTTACCCTGCGGGAAAGTCGAGGATACCCCATCTCCTTCGTTGCCGAGGGTTCGCGGTAGACGACTACAGCTTCACCCTCGGACGCCTTGGATCTGGGGCATCCTCGGCTTTTGCTAAATTAGGGTTCTATCGTTTCGGATAACCAACACCAAAGGAGGGCGGGATCATGAGAAAAATTTTGATTTTAGGCTCCGGTGCAGGGGGCACGATCGTTGCCAACATGCTCCGTCAAAGGCTGCAGGAGTCCGAATGGGAGATTACCATTATCGACAAAAAAGAAGAGCATCATTACCAAGCCGGTTATTTGTTTATACCGTTCGGTGTCTATTCGGAAAATGATGTCGTCAAACCCAAAAAAGAGTTTATCCCTAAAGGCGTTGAGTTTGTGCTTGATAATGTCGTGAGGATCGACACGAAAGATCGACGTGTGGAAACTGAAAAAGGTATCCAGTATGATTATGACTGGCTGGTGATTGCCACGGGCTGCGATATTGCGCCGGCAGAGATTGACGGAATGATGGACGGATGGCAAAAAGATATTTTCGATTTTTACACCTTGGAAGGTTCCCTTGAACTTTACAAAAAGCTGAAGTATTTCAATTCTGGCAGGATCGTTTTAAACATCGCTGAGTTTCCGTACAAATGCCCTATTGCGCCGTTGGAATTCGTTTTTATGGCAGACTGGTTTTTTACCGTGAACGGCGTGAGAGATAAGGTGGAAATCGAATTCGTAACTCCGCTGGACAATGTCTTTACCAAGCCGGTGGCTGCCAGGATTCTTTCCGAGTTTGCCGTAAAAAAGAATATAAAGATTACCCCTTATTTTGACCTGGTTCAGGTTAACGCCCATGAGAAAACCATTGAGTCCGGCAAAGGTCAGAAGTTGGGGTACGACATTCTGGTGGCCATACCACCCAATGTGGGAGACAAAGCACTTATCGATTCCGGGATTTCAGATCCGGTGGGTTTTGTCCCCACGGACAACCACACCCTCAAGGCCGAAAATCTGGATCGGGTCTATGTCGTCGGAGACACGACCAATGTGCCCACCTCGAAGGCCGGTTCAGTGGCGCACTACCAGTCCTATACGCTGGTAGAAAACCTGATCAGGGAAATCGACGGATACAACCCCAAACCCACGTTTGACGGACACGCCACCTGCTTTCTGGCCTCGGGTTTCGAGAAAGCGATTCTATTGGATTTTAACTACAATGTTGAGCCTTTGCCCGGGAAGTTTCCTTTTCCGGGAATGGGACCGTTCTCTCTGCTTGAGGAGAGCCTGAGCAATCACTGGGGCAAAATGATGTTCAGATGGGTGTATTGGAATCTTATGATGAAAGGTCTCGATTTCCCGCTGGAGCCGCAAATGAACATTGCCGGCAAATTACGTAAAGTTGCATGACGGGAGGTAACCACCATGAAAAATGAAGACATTATCCTGGATCGACTCGATCAACTCAAAGATGAGATAGCCCCGGTTGCAGCTTCTGCCAGATCCATCCAAGAGCTCAGGGAAGAACTGGCCCCAAGGGTTAATGAAGCCGTCAAAGCCCTCATCATCGAACTTGCAGATATCGAGGCTGATTTTCAGTTGGAAGACTTGCTTTTTCTGATTAAAAAAACGTTGAGAAATGTCCGCAATCTAACGTTTAGTCTTGACCAGTTAAAAAACATCATCGATTTTGTCTTGATCGCCGAGCCGTTGTTGAAAAGCACCGTCCCGCAGGTTATCCTGTATTTAGATGACCTGGAACACAAGGGTGTTTTTAATTTTTTGGCCAGTTTATTGAATGTGGTGAAAAAGATGGCCGAGACGTATACCACTGAAGACATGGAAAAGATCGGTTACGGGCTGGTAAAACTCCTCGGGATCGCAAGAAAACTGGCCACACCCGAGGCATTGGAATTTTTGGACAAGGCTGCTGAAGTTCCCTCCAGGGTAGACCTGTCCAGCGCAAAAAGTGTCGGACCTTTCGGTATGCTGTGGGCCTGTGGCCGCAAAGATGTTAAGGAAGGCCTGGGCGTCCTGCTGGAACTCACCAAGGGGATGGGGTCACTTAGAGAACAACCTCAACCGTTGTAAACGGTGAAATATTTACTTGTCAAAGGAGAGGCTTGGAAATGAGTAAAGTTGCATTTGTAAAAACAGAAGATCGATTGAAAGGCGTAAAATCATCTATTGCGACTCTGGGATTCAATCCCGTTAAAAATAAAGCGGTTCTCATTAAACCAAACTTCAATACAGCGGATCCGACGCCGGGTTCTACTCACAATGACACCTTGATGGCGCTTGTGGATGAGATCTGGGACATGGGGGCAAAATCCATCAGTTTGGGTGAAAGAAGCTATCCACTGACCCGGGATGTTATGGCTGAAAAAGGGATTCTTCCGCTTTTAAAACAAAAGGATGTTCATGTTATCGATTTCGATGAGTTGGACCCAAAGGACTGGGTTGAATTCAAACCAAAGGACAGCCATTGGGAAAATGGATTTCGCATTGCGCGGCCCATTCTGGAGACAGAATGCCTCATATCCACTTGTTGTTTGAAGACCCATCAATTCGGCGGCGTATTTACCCTGTCCCTTAAATTACATGTCGGTGTGGTTCCCACAAATCGGCACGGGTATCACTATATGGACGAACTGCACCGATCGTCCTATCAGCAGGAAATGATCTCGGAAATCAATCAACCCTTTTCGCCCGACATCATCGTGCTGGATGGCATCGATGCGTTTACCGATGGCGGGCCCATGACCGGAAAGCGCGCCAGGGGCAATATCTTTTTGGCATCGACCGATCGTGTGGCCATCGATGCGGTTGGCGTTGCTGTGCTCAAGACCCTCGGCAGCAATTCAGCCATTATGAAACGAAAAATTTTCGATCAGAGACAAATTGCAAGGGCTTCGGATCTCGGCATCGGTGTCTCATCCCCTTCTGAAATCGACATTATTCCGGCAGACCCGGACAGCAAGGCATTCAAAACCGAAGTGGCCAATACACTACTGGCCGGATGAGAGGGTGACTCTCACAGAGCTCACAGAGCACGCAGAGATTATGTTTCTGATTAACCACAGACGCACACGGCCCCTGGTAAATCCTCTTTCAGAGGGCTGCTAACGCAGCATTTAACAAGGTAACTGTATGTATGAGAGGGTCTGAGGTTAATTCTTTTGCATAGACAGATTGTTTTTCAAAGGCAGCGTTCTGTTTCCCACCGGTCGGCTGCATTGGTCCAGCAAATAATAAATCGATTTATCGTATTGCCGTTAAAAACCTTATGGAGAAATGAGATATTATGCGCAGATCAACTTTTATATTGTCAATGATCTTATTTGTATGCTGGTCTTTTGGGGGTTATTCAAAGAAGGCTGAAGCAAAAACCATGGCACTTATCAAGGCCGGCGATTTTTTCCCGGAAGTTCCCATGCAGGCGCCGGAAGATGCAAAAGATAGAGCATATCTTGGTCTAACAGAGGGCAAGACATTTACGCTAAAGCAGGTAAAGGCAGATTTGGTCGTCGTTGAGATTTTAAACGTCTATTGCCCGATCTGCCAGCTACAGGCTTCGATCTATAACAAACTATTCGATCTGATCGAGAATGATCCTGAAACTAAGGGAAGAATCAAACTCATCGGCATCGCTGCCGGGAACGGAAATCTGGAGGTCAAAGATTTTCGTGATAAACGCAATGTCCCGTTTCCTATTCTGCCGGACCAAAATTTTGAGATGCACCGGGCTATCGGCGGAAGCCGTACACCATTTACGATATATGTGCGGCAAGACCCATCCGGTCATGCCGGAGTTGTCATGGGAACACATTTAGGTGCGAATCGAAATTATAAACACTTATTGGCTGACTTGCGCGGAATGATGGCCGAGGACCTGGCATCGATACGAAAGGAGAGTCAGAAAAAAGCAGGGGACACAATTATTATCAAACCGCTGCTGAGTGAAAAAAAGCTCCTGGAAAAGGTAAAAAATATTTTCACCACTTTCAACGGAGAGACAAAAAACTTTCAGCAGATTGCCCTGAAAAAAAGTTCACGAAAAGTTTTCACCTGCTTGGTTGAAGGCAAGGGCAGGACTGAGCGCATGTTTGCAGAGGTCATCAGCCGTCCTCCTCCCTGCGGTGACTGTCATGATATCCATTTTATTTATGTATTCGATGCCTCAGGCACGATTCTCAAGTTTGTGCCGATTCAATTGACCAAAAAGGGCAACAAGGCTTGGAACAGTGGTGAAGTGCTCAAAATGCGAAAACGGTTACTTGGAAAATCCATTACTCAACGCCTTCTGTTCAACCCGGATGTAGATGCGATCTCCGGTGCGACCATCACCTCTGAAGTTATTTTTGATAGTCTTTCCCAGGGGAAGATGCTGCTGCGAGAGCTGAAAAAAATGGGGTTGATATGACATGGAATTTATGACAGATTTCAGAGGCCTGCTAACGCAGCATTTAAAAAATAAACGATCTGTGTTGTGAAAAGCTTATATCTTAGGAGGCTTGGAAAATGACGATAAAAACATGGCAAAGCGATGCGGTTACCATTAAAGTGGATTACGACAAATGCAAAGGGCATGGCAACTGCGCAGACCAGTGTCCGGCCGAGGTTTACGTAATTGAAAACGGCAAGGCTGTCCCGGTCAACATCGACGATTGTGTCGAATGTTGTACCTGCGTGCAGGTTTGTCCGGAGGAAGCTATAGAGCATAGCTCCTGTGAATAGAAGTGGTTTCAAAATTTCCCCTCGGGCTCAATTTCTGTGTTGGACCGAGACGGCCAATCCTCGAAATATTCCCGATATTCCTGCGGTTGGCCGTCTCGGTCCGCCTTGACCTAAAACCCGATGGGAGGTTTTGAAACCACTTCTAAAAACGCTTCAAAATGGAATTTTATCATGGAGAATCGAGAAAGAGGGGAATGGGTTTTATATCAGTGGTTACGGCAAGCGATGATAATGTAACACTTGAAAACGATTTGAGATTCATTTTCTAAAAGGAGGATAATATGTTTAAAAAAACATTATTCGTATTGTTGAGTATCCTGATTCTTTCAGGCGTCTGTTTCGCCCAGGCAGACCCTGCCAAAGAGCAAATGAAAGCTACAACCCCTGCGGGAGCGCAGGAACAGCCTGCGGCAG
>JAJDND010000037.1 GCA_022340885.1 Desulfobacterales bacterium
CACGTTTTCTGAAGAGGGCACATCTTTTCCCAACTGCCATTTTCCCGCTAAATGGATGGCCAGGATTTCTCCGGGCAACCGTTCCAAATGAATGGTTGCTTCATTCATGATTGAAATGGAATCCTTAATGGTTATAATTCAGATTGAAGGTGGTCTTTTACCTTAACCGTTTTTTCCATCACTCGCAAGTCATTTTGTGCCAAGAATTCAGTGTCATGTGTTTAATATCTAACCACGCGATGAAAAATTATAATACAGGCTCGGGATAGGTCCTGATTTTAGATATTTTATAACCGTTTCTGTACCCTGAAAATATTCTGATTTGATATTTATCGATTTATGTGATTTCATCTTCTGTATGTTATCCCACGCTTCCCACAATGAAAAATTGACCGTATATCCATTCAGTATTTTCGATAATAAGGAAGATACAGACACATGACCACAAAGTCCCCATCTCATTCCTCCGGCAAATCTCTTGAAGAGGTTCATAGTTCTGTTGAGACGCAGCATCCTAAATTATGGAAGCGCATGTTTGCTTTTGCAGGACCAGCCTACCTCGTCAGTGTGGGCTACATGGACCCGGGCAACTGGGCCACCGACCTGGAAGGAGGTTCACGCTTCGGCTATGCGCTGATCTGGGTGATCCTGATGTCCAACATAATGGCGGTGCTTTTGCAGACATTAGCGGCCCGGCTCGGGATTGTCACCGGCAAGGATCTGGCTCAGGCCTGCCGATCGGAATATTCAAAATGGGCGTCTTATGCGCTTTGGATCCTGTGCGAAATCGCAATTGCGGCCACGGACCTTGCAGAAGTCCTGGGGACCATCCTCGGGTTAAACCTCCTCTTCGGCCTTCCCTTGCTCTGGGGGGCGGTGGTCACCCTTTTCGATACTTTCCTGCTGCTTGCGATCCAGAAATTAGGGATTCGCAAAATGGAAGCGTTCATTCTATCGCTGATCACCATCATTGCCGGCGGTTTCATCGTCAACCTGTTTTTGGCAAAGCCGGATTGGGGCGCTGCCGCAGCCGGGTTGGCCCCTTCATTGCCGGAAGGGTCGCTATACATCATTCTCGGAATCATCGGGGCTACGGTGATGCCCCACAATCTTTACCTGCACTCTTCCCTGGTGCAAACGCGCCGGGTATCGCGGATCGTTGATTCGAAAGCTCAGGCCTGCAAGTTTAATCTCCTCGATTCCACCATCGCCTTGAATGCAGCCTTTTTTGTCAACTCGGCGATTCTCGTCCTTTCGGCAGCCGTGTTCTATCGACACGGGATGGTTGTAACCGAGATTCAGCAGGCACATAAGCTGCTTGAACAACTTCTCGGTACACAGGCCGCTTCCATCGCCTTCGGGCTGGCGCTGCTCGCATCAGGCCAAAGCTCCACTTTGACCGGTACGCTGGCCGGCCAGATCGTTATGGAAGGGTTTGTCAAGATTCGATTGAGACCCTACATTCGAAGGCTCATCACCCGTTCAATCGCGCTGCTGCCGGCGGTAGTGATCATTTCAATCTCAGGAGATCAGGGCACATACAAACTCTTGATTCTCAGCCAGGTCATTCTCAGCCTGCAGTTGCCGTTTGCCGTGGTTCCCCTGGTACATTTCACAAGCGACAAATTGAAAATGGGTGCCTTTGCCAGTAAAGTCTGGGTGAAGGTGTTGGCTTGGATCACCTCTGTCATCATCATCGTGCTGAACGGCAAACTGGTGTATGATCAGTTAATGGAATGGGGTGGGGGCGGCGCGCCCATGCTCGTATCCATTCTTGCCATAGGTATCGCGGCCGCCATTTCATTATTCCTCGTTTACATTATTATCCTTCCGTTGATTCGCGGGGAAAAGAGCTGGAAAGAAGAGAAACTAACCGGAGCCTCGAAAGTTATCGAGGGGATTGAGACACATCGCTCGAAGCATATTGCAGCAGCCTTGGGGCGAGATGACGCCGATGCTGCAATTGTCAGCCGAGCCTTATCATTGGCAAAGGCAGAAAAAGCGATACTGACCCTGATCCATGTGGTCGATTCCGCTCCAGCGCAGGTCTACAGCAGCGATGTATATGACGAACATACGCGTGAAGATGAACAATACCTTCTGGAAATTGCAGAGGAGGTACGCTCTTCCGGGGTTGTGGTGGAAATAGCGCTCCCCCATGGTGATCCCACCAAGGAACTTATCAACTATGCTGCTTCTCATAAAGTAGATATGTTGGTCATGGGGTCGCACGGACACCGCTTGCTGGGAGACCTTCTATGGGGACAGACTGTCGATCCGGTGCGCCACCAGGTGAAGATCCCGGTGTTGGTCGTTCGATAAAAAGAAAATTTCTGCCCATCCAGACAGGCGCAAGATTGAAAACTACATAGACAACATCCCGGATTCAGTCAGGTATTATTTTCTTTGCAGGCCGTTTATACGCAGAGTCGAATATTCAAGTTCTGGTGAAGGCCTGCAAATTATTTCGTACCGGGTTTGTTAATGTTGGAAACATTGACCTAACTTTGAAGGGACTGCAACATATCGTGTTGACTTGATATCCGCATTTTGGTATCGCAACAGGGATAAATATTTTACTCAAAGGAAATTAAACATCATGGAAAGAACATTGTCTATTATCAAACCCGATGGCGTTGCGCGGGGAATCATCGGTGATGTGATTCAACGCCTGGAAGGTAACAAACTCAAAATAATCGGCATGAAAATGTTGAAAATGAACAAAACTCAGGCTGAAGGTTTTTATACGGTACACGAAAATCGACCTTTTTTTGACAGCCTCACATATTTCATGTCATCGGGACCGGTTGTTGTCATGGTCCTTGAAGGTGAAAACGCCATCGCCAAATACCGTGAAATAATGGGCGCCACAGACTACAGGGAAGCGGCTGAAGGTACCATTCGTAAAGACTTTGCAACAGACATTGAGAAAAATGTTGTCCACGGTTCGGATTCTCCTGAAACCGCCGATTTTGAAATCGGTTATTTCTTCAATAATTTTGAACTTATCCACTGATGTTCGATAGGGTCAATATAAATAACATCAGTATTGTGCTTTTGCAGCCCCGGTATTCTGAAAATATTGGGGCTGCCGCTCGCGCCATGCGCAATATGGGATTCCAGCAGCTTGTGATCGTTGATCCCCAAAACTTTGATCTGTCTAAGGCGCTGAAATTAGCTACCCATTTTGCTTCAGACATTATAGAAAACAGCAAATTCTATTTGGATTTAAAAGAAGCTCTCTCCCTGTTTAATTATGTTGTGGGAACAACGGCGCGGCTTGGGGGACAGCGACAGGTTGTTTGCACGCCTTTGACACTTGCTCGAAAATTAATTCCAATTTCTGTAAAGAATCGTATTGCCATACTTTTTGGCCCCGAAGACAAAGGACTTTCCAATGAAGACATCCGTTGCTGTCATGCCCTTGTCAATATCCCTACAACCAAATTTTCTTCTTTAAATCTTGCCCAGTCGGTAATGATTCTATGCTATGAAATCTTCATGGCCGGTCAAGAGACGAATGAAGAATTTACGCCTCGAATAGCCAGCAGGCGTGAACTTGACGGGATGTATGATCAACTTAAAGATATTCTGGTTAGAATCAGCTATATTAATGCTGAAAATCCGGATTACTGGCTGAACCATTTCCGTCATTTTTTTACTCGTCTGCAGCTCAGAGCAAAA
>JAJDND010000060.1 GCA_022340885.1 Desulfobacterales bacterium
TTTCTATTCCGAAGAATGCCAACGTCCTATCTTCCTGATGAAGATCAGGGCGTGCTGATGGTGCAGGCCCTGCTTTCGCGGGGATCGACGCTGGAGCAGACCCAAGAGGTCATGAAGAGCGTGCGGGACTATTTCCTCGAGCATGAGAAAGACACGGCCGAGTCCTGTATGTCGGTTTCCGGCAGGAACTTTTCCGGCCAGGGACAGAATGCCGGCATGGCTTTTATCAAGCTCAAGGACTGGAACCTGCGCAAGCGGCCGGACTTGAAGGTGACTGCGCTGGCAGGAAGAGCCATGGGGGCTTTCTCCCAAATCCGTAACGCCATGGTTTATGCGTTTCCCCCGCCGGCGGTGATCGAGCTCGGCATCGCCAGGGGGTTTGACTTCCAGTTGCTGGACCGGGGCGGTTTGGGACATAACAAACTCATGGCCGCCCGCAACCAGCTTCTCGGCATGGCGGCAAAGAACCCTGTTTTGACAAAAGTTCGGCCCAATGGCCTGGAAGATGTGTCCGAATACCGGATTGACGTGGATTGGGAAAAGGCCGGCGCGCTGGGAGTGCCCATCACTGCCATCCACAACACCATTTCTGCTGCTTTCGGCAGCGCTTATGTCAATGACTTCATCCAGGGCGGACGGGTTAAAAGAGTGTTCGTCCAGGCGGATGCGCCGTTTCGCATGCTGCCGAAAGACTTAGAAAAACTCTATGTGCGCAACAGTGCGGGCAAGATGGTTCCTTTTTCCTCTTTTGCCTCCGGCCACTGGTCTTCCGGCTCTCCGAAACTGGAGAGGTTCAACGGCTTTCCCTCCATAAACATCCAGGGTGAAGCGGCACCGGGGCGAAGCTCCGGTGAAGCCATGACAGCCATGGAAGGATTTATCAAACAATTGCCCCGGGGCTTCGGCTATGACTGGACCGGCCTTTCCTATCAGGAACGGCAGGCAGGCACCCAGGTCGCGCCCCTGTATGCCTTTTCCATTCTGGTCATTTTTTTATGCCTGGCAGCGCTCTACGAGAGCTGGCCCATACCGATCTCGATATTGATGGCCCTGCCCCTCGGAGTTATCGGAGGCGTGATTGCGTCATCTTTGCGTCATTTGCCCAATGATATCTATTTTCAGATCGGGCTGTTGACGACCCTGGGACTTACCACCAAAAACGCCATCCTGATCGTACAGTTCGCCAAGACCCGTTCAGAACAAGGGATGGACCTGGTTGAGGCGACTTTGGAGGGGGCGAAGCTGAGGTTGAGGCCCATCGTCATGACGTCCCTGGCCTTCGGGTTCGGGGTTCTGCCCCTGGCGCTGGCCACCGGCGCCGGTGCGGGTGCGCAAAAAGCCATCGGCACCTGCGTACTGGGAGGCGTGGTAACCTCCACCTTTCTGGTCACATTGTTTGCACCGCTCTTTTATGTTTTGATCAGAAAGGGCCTGGGCAAACACAACAAAGAACAAACGATCAAGTCCAATGGGACATATCCGTTCGGAGATCAATAAAATGAGGCAAAAAGCGTTTCTTTTACTGATTGGCGCAGCTTTTCTTGCGGCCGGCTGCACCATGATTCCCAAATACAATCGACCCGAAGCCCCGGTTCCCGCAAAATGGCCGAGCGGTGCGGCATACAAACAAACCCCGCGGGGGGCGAAAGACGTCGCAGAGCTTCCGTGGCGGCAATTCTTTACGGATGAGCGGCTTCAAACCGTCATCGCATCGGCCCTGCAAAACAACCGGGATCTGCGGGTGGCGGCTTTACATGTGGAGAGGGCGCGTGCATTGTATAGAATCCAGCGCGCCGAGCTTTTACCGACAATCGATGCGAGCGGAAGCGGCAGCCGGGAGCGAAAGCCGGCGGTTCTTTCCGACGGCGGGAGTCCAAAGACCTCGGATCTGTACAGGGCTGATTTGGGAATCAGTTACTGGGAGATCGACTTCTTTGGCCGCATTCGAAGTCTTGAAAAAAGCGCCCTGGAACAATATCTTGCGACCGAACAGGCGCGCCGCAGCGCGCAGATTTTACTGATCTCCGAGGTGGCGAGCGCTTACCTGACGCTTGCGGCCGATCAGGAAAATCTTGAACTGGCCCAATCCACCCTTCTGAACCAGCAGGCCGTCCACCATTTGATCAAACGGCGTTTTGACACCGGGCTATCTTCGGAGCTGGACCTTCGCCAGGTTCAAGCGCAGGTGGATGCAGCCCGGGTTGATGTTGCCCTCTACAATCAGTTGACGGCCCAAGATAAAAACGCCCTGGACCTGCTGGTCGGATCATCAGTGCCGGTGGATTTACTGCCCGAAGCGCTGAGCAGCGTTACGCCCCTGCCGGATGTTTCACCCGGAACCACTTCCGAAGTGCTCCTTTCCCGCCCGGACATTCTTCAGGCGGAAAACTTGCTCAAGGCTGCCAATGCCAATATCGGCGCTGCCCGGGCAGCCTTTTTCCCCCGCATTGCGCTGACGACCTCTGTCGGAACGGCAAGCAGCGACCTGTCCGGGCTGTTTGACTCCGGCACCGGCGCATGGATTTACGGCGCTCAAATGGTTATGCCGATTTTTGACGCCAGAACATGGCCGGCGTTAAAAGCCAGTAAAGTCGATAAAGAAATTGCCGTGGCCCAGTATGAAAAAGTGATCCAGGCGGCTTTCAGCGAGGTGGCCGATGCGCTGGCTCAAAGGGGAACCATAGGGGAACAAATGGATGCTCAGCAATCTCTCGTGGATGCGACTTTGGCCAGCTACCGGCTCGCCAGTGTTCGATACACCAAAGGCATCGATACCTATTTGAATGCCCTGGTCTCCCAGCGCGCCTTATATGTGTCTCGGCGGGGACTCATTTCAACCCGTCTTTCAAAACTTGCGAACCAGGTTCGACTTTATGAGGTTCTCGGCGGCGGCGGTGATTCAGAGATGGGTAAGGACTGATCCGTAACATATTATTTCATAACAGATCCTATTCATTTCTCCACATATTCAATACTGTTTTCTTCGCACCAGCCCTTGACAATTTTTTTCATCGAATTGTATCGAAACTTGTACCAGTCATCGGCGACTCCGTGTCGATGAATACAGTTGTCGAACCTATTAAATGCACCTGGACCTTTTATCGCTTGCAATAAAGCCCCAGAAATTTCATCTTCATCTAAAGAAAAACAGAAGTTTTCCATTGTGCTGTATTCATGGCTAACGAACTTACCGGGGATTAGGATGAATCTATGTCCCTTTGTATCGTTTAAGATCTCTCGGGCTAACTTGATTTTCTCCTTTTCCAACTCGGGATAATCTTCCGGTCCTGTATACTCTTCGGCAGCTCGCAATTGTTCCTTCGACACATGAAATGGCTCCCCCTTTTTCTTATCAAGATACCATAATGAATTGTAAGATTGAGAGCTAATAGTGTTGATTATGTCACTGAGTTTCACTCGTGGACTCATTTCTGCTCCAGAGACGATATGGCTTACGCATGACTTAATTATTTATGCGGCTATTTGGAGATCATAATAGTCCCCTACATGGTAATGTTTTTTCGGCACCTGGTATTTTACTTTTTGCGGCTCGCGCAATGTCAATTTCATTACGTAGAAAATGTAGAACTCATCATCATCTGCTATAAATGTGGCAATTCTTTCAATTTTGAAACCGAATTTTTCATAGAGTTTTACTGCGCTTCTATTTGCAGAATTGACTTCTAACTCAACGGATTCGACATTCTCTTTCGAAAATATCAGGAGGATAGCCTCTAATAGCTCTATAGCGATACCTTTGTTTCTGTGGTCAGGATGCACTGCAATTCTTAATATTTCCGCCCTTAGTCCAAGATCGCATAAACAAGCAATAATATAGCCTGTAATTTCTTTTTGTTCAATAACCAAAAAAATATCCTTTAAGACGACTTTAAAGCAATGATGAGTCCAAGGCGTCGGAAATGACAATCGATCGATTTCTAACACTTTGTCCAGATCTTTCTCGGTGGCGGACCTGATTACCATGCTGTGCTCTGTCGCTATAGCATTCATCATGTCCTCCTTTTAAATTCCTTTTTGCTGCATACAGATCAGCGATTCTACTTTTTTCTTCATTTTTTAATAGAGCAACTATCGTGCCATTGAGCTAATTTTAATTTATATAATGATATAATATGGTTATATCTATTATCCATTCATCAACACCGTTACATTATTGCAATTTTGCGACAATATAATTGCGAAAATGCAATGGCCATAAGCTGTAAATCACTCTTCTTCCAATTTCTGATCAAATTAGATGTTTAATAGTTTCTAGAAGTTGAACGGAAGGTTAAATACGTTCATTTTCTGCTGCTTGCTCAGATATCGAATAAACTTTGAACCAAGACATGGTTTTCCTCAAATTGGCTATACTCTCTGGGCCATATTGGAACGAGTGCTCGGTCTGCATAAAATATGTCTTATTTCTTTATGGTCTTGCTAAGCTTGATCACCTTTTCCATGATGTCTTCGATATCGATCGTCAGCAGTTTGCGGTTTTGGACGAGGAGTCGTCCGTTGACGATGACATCCCGAACGTCGGACCCTTGTGCGGCATAGACCATGTGGGAGACCGGATTATAAACCGGAACGAGATGGGGTTTATGGGCGTCGATAATAATGACATCCGCCTTTTTGCCGATTTCAAGTGAACCGATAACCGCCTCGAGCCCCAGGGTTCTTGCCCCCTGGATGGTTGCCAATTTCAGAATACTGGCGGCATCCATCAGTGTGGGGTCCAGGGCATTGACCTTGTGGAGTTTGGCGGCGGTGTCCATCTCTGAAATCAGATCCAGATTATTGTTGCTGGCACATCCGTCTGTTCCCAGCCCGACGGTCACTCCGGCTTTCAACAAAGATGGAACCGGTGCGATGCCCGAAGCAAGTTTCATGTTGCTTTCAGGGTTGTGGGAGACACCTGCACCGCGTGCGGCAATGGTGTTGATGTCATTGTCATCCAGCCAGACAGCATGGACCAGGAGCGTGTTTTTATCGATGATGCCGATCCTGTCCAGATAACCGATCGGGGTTGTTTGATGTCCTGTCTGAATCCGGACATATTCATCTTTTGTTTCAGCAGCATGAATCTGGAAGAGCACTGCTTCTGTGTTGGCAAGATCCTTGGCTTTTTTGAGCGTCGCTTCGGAGCAGGTATAGGGGGAGTGGCAAAAGATCGAAGGTGTAATTAAAGGTGATATGTTCTGCCATTTTTGTATGAATGCTTCGGCATTGTCGATATTGCCCTTTGGATCCGGAACTCCCGGCGCCGGAAAGTCGATGACCCCTTGGGCCAGTATCGCGCGCATCCCGGTTTCATTCATTGCTGCCGCCGCATGATCTTCGTAAAAATATCCGTCGCAGCAGGTGGTGGTTCCAGCCAGCAGCATTTCGGCGCACGAAAGTAGAGTCCCAATCCTTACGGATTCAGGGGCAATGTATTTTGACTCCGCTGCAAACATATGTTCGTTCAGCCATACGGAAAGGGGCAGATCATCGGCCAGACCTCTGAAGATCGACATGGGAAGGTGGGTGTGGGAGTTGACCAGCCCCGGCATAATGATGCCGCCCTTGGCATCGATGATCGTTTCTGCTTCGGGAATCGGAGAGTCGCTTTCCAGCGAATCAATTTTGACCAGTTCGTCGTTTTTTATACACACCATGCCGTTTTCGATGATGTCGAGAGCGGAGTTCATTGTAATGATGGTGCCATTATGTATGACAATGGAGTTCATTTTTTTTCTACAACTTTAGCTTGCCTTCCGAGATTTGAGCGCTGACAATGAGCATCGTAACGGAATGATGGAATGTTGGGTTTTTGAATGGATGTTGTCCATTTTTTTAATTTTGCGGCTAGCACAACTTTTGCCATTAAACTTTCCGAATTGCAGACTCTGCATACCAGTGGTCAATGTCACATCATTCCAGAACCCATTATTCCAACATTCCAATCGGGAGCGAAGCGAACCAATTTGTCCGTCGATCAAAAGTTGACATACCATTTTCAGGTGGTAACATCAACTTGTTCGATCAAACAGGACGAAAACTGGAATCTTGGAAAGAAGAATGGAACTATTTTATTCGAAATTAGCAAAAATCCTTTAACCCATTGTTCCATCATTCCATTATTCCAATATTCCCTCTGGGGCGTAAGCCCCAGCTTGAAAGGTTGAGAAATGTTCAAAATCGGATTTTTCCAGTTCGAGCCCAAGTTCGGCGAAGTAGCGACAAACCTTGCAAAGGTGCTTTCCACACTTCAACATGTCGAAGCGGACGTTATTGTTCTGCCGGAGCTTGCTTTTACCGGTTATTATTTCCAGGATCGGTCGGAATTGATGTCCATGGCCGAAGATCCTGAAACATCGGCGACCATCGATGGATTAACCCGTCTGTGCCGAGACCGAGATTTTTTCCTGGTCACCGGCTTTGCCGAAAGATGTGCTGATAAACTATTCAACAGCGCACTGCTCATCGGTCCTGGAGGCGTTCTTCGTAACTATCGAAAACTGCATCTTTTTAACACGGAAAAAGATTATTTTGATCCGGGTGACACGCCTCTTGAAACCACTGACGTCCGGGGTGCAAAGATCGGCATGATGGTTTGTTTTGACTGGGCTTTTCCGGAGGTTGCGCGGATACTTTCTCTACAAGGGGCGGATATTGTGTGTCATCCCTCGAACCTGGTACTCGATTGGTGCCAGAAGGCCATGGTCACGCGTTGTCTTGAAAATGCCGTATTTGCCGTCACCGCCAACCGCATCGGCGCGGATGTACGGCCTCACGGAGAATTGAAATTCACGGGTCAAAGCCAGGTGACGGCGCCAAAGGGCGAAATCGTCCATCGCGCGGCGCCGGATGCGGAAGAATTGTATATTGCCGAGATCGACTTGAGTCTTGCCCGAAACAAACTTTTGACCCCAAAAAATAATGCGTTCCAGGATCGACGTCCCGAGTTTTACGCCGCCTTAAGCCAAGCAAATAAATAGACGCGCGTTGGGTCGGACCGATTTAACATTATGATTTAACGTCAAATTGCTGTATCAACATTTACCGCACACACTTTGTATTCGGGTATTTTAGCGGCCGGATCAAGCGAAGAATTGGTCAACATATTTGCCGCAGCTTCTGCGTAATGGAACGGTATAAAAATAGTTCCTGGTTTTAACTCTTCAGATATTCTGGCCTTTGCTCTTATTTCACCTCGCCTGGAAGTGACCCTCAACAATTCCCCGTCGTTGACATTATAGTTTTTTGCGTCCTCGGGTGAAATTTCTACGAAACATTCAGGCGCTATGGCATTAAGTCCTGGGGATTTCATTGTCATGGTTCCGGTATGGTATTGATAGAGCAACCGACCCGTGGTCAAATACAGTGGGAATTCCTCATCCGGCAATTCTGCCGGAGGAATATAGTCTGTGGCGTGAAACACCCCTAAGCCGCATGTGAACTGATCCATATGAAGGCACGGTGTGCCTGGGTGAGCTGTTCCCGTACAGGGCCAGAATATCCCCCCCCGTTCAAGCCGTTCGTAATTAATCCCACAATAAGAAGGCGTAATTCTTGCAATTTCCTCCATGACGGCCAGGCTGCTATTATACGACATGGTATATCCCATCCGGCTGGAAAGATCACAAATGATATCAGAATCTTCTCTTGCAGCGCCAGGCGGGTCCAGCGCTTTTCGAAGACGCTGGATCTTTCTTTCCGTATTGGTAAAGGTGCCGTCTTTTTCAGCAAACGCGGCCGATGGGAGAACGACATTCGCCATTTGGGCTGTTTCCGTCATGAAAATATCCTGCACAATGAGAAACTCCAAGCTGTCCAGTGATTTTCTGACATTGTTCAGATCAGGATCCGAGACCATCGGGTTTTCCCCTACGATATACAGTGCCCTGATGTCCCCTGACAGGGCCTTATCCATCATTTGAGTGATGGTCAGGCCCGGTTGAGACGGCGGCTCAACGCCCCAAGCTTTTGCCATACGCTCGCGGATCGCAGGGTCGTCGACTTTCTGATAGCCGGTGTAGACGTTGGGAAGGGCTCCCATGTCACAGGCCCCTTGAACGTTATTTTGCCCCCTGAGGGGGTTGATGCCCCCTCCGGGAATACCCATGTTACCGCACAGCATGGCCAAATTCGCCAAAGACTTGACATTATCGGTTCCAGAAATATGTTGTGTGATTCCCATGGCATAGAGAATAGATGCCGCCGATGCCCCTGCGTAGAGACGGGCGGCATCCACGAGAGCTTCCTTGGGTATTCCTGTAATGTGTTCCACATACTCAGGTGTAAATTTCTCCACCGCTTTTATTAATTCGTCCAGTCCCACTGTTCTGGTCTTTACATAAGCTTCATCATAGAGTTTCTCTTGGATGATGACGTGCATCATCCCATTGATCCAGACCACGTCCGTCCCCAGATTTTGCCGGAGCCAAATCGTTGCAAAACGGGTAATCGGAATTTTTCGAGGATCCACCACAATTAATTTTGCACCTTTAAATTTTACGGCCCGTTTGATATATGAAGCGATCACCGGGTGATTCTTTGTTGTGTTTGAGCCCGTAACCAATATAACTTCCGCTTTTTCAATATCCTCGATTGGATTTGTCATGGCGCCACTGCCAAATGCTGCGGCCAGACCGACCACAGTGGAAGAATGTCAGAGTCGTGCACAGTGGTCCACATTGTTCGTCCCGATGGTCGCCCGCGCGAATTTTTGCATTAGATAATTTTCTTCATTGGTAATTCGGGCGCTTGAGAAAACTCCGATCGCATCAGGGCCTGATTCTTGCTTGATCCGATTTAAGTTTTTGGCGACAAGATCCAGCGCTTCATCCCAAGACGCCTCCCGAAATGAGCCGTTTGTCCGAATCAAAGGGGTTTTAAGCCGCGCGGGATCGTTCAAAAAATGATATCCATATCTTCCTTTGACACAAAGGCTTCCGAAATTGGGTCCGACACCTTCTTTCCCGGTAATATCAATAACCTCGTTATCCTTTATATGCAGATCAATCTGGCACCCAACGCCACAGTAACCGCAGGTCGTTTGTACCTTATGGGTCTCCCACGGTCTTCCCTTTCCGCGGCGTAGTTTATCGATAATCGCACCTGTTGGACAGAGCTGTACACACTCGCCGCACTGTACACAGGAAGAATGCCCCATGGGCACATCATTATCACAGATCACTTTGGCTTCGTGACCCCTGTACCCAAAATCCAACACTTCATTTACCACTGTTCCGTTGCATCCTGCGATACAACGCCCACAAAGTATGCACTTGGAATGATCCAGATATACAAATTCAGATGAATCGTCAATTTCAGGTTTGACATCAGCCATGTGGAATGCCGGTGTTTCAATTCCGAGATAATAGGCAACATCCTGAAGCTCACAAATACCGTTTTGCTCGCAGGAAAGACAGTCATGTTTCCCGGTGGATAGAAGCAAATTTACTACAAGCTTCTGGGCTTCAAGGACTTTTTCGGAATCCGTTATGACTTTCATTCCTTCGCTAACCTCTAAGGAACACGACGTATGCAATCCGGCCATTCCTTCCACCTCAACGACACAGACGCGGCACTTCCCGGCTGGACCTGTTCGGTCATGATAGCAAAGGGAGGGGATGTAGATTCCGTTTTCTCTTGCCGCCTGTAAAACAGTCTGTCCTTCCTTTACCTCCAACTCTCTGTCTTTAATCGTGATATTCATATGAAGCTCCTTCCTTATTTTGAGATAGCTTATGGTTTGCCAGTGCTTCAAATTCTTTTTGAAACTTATTTAACATCGCTTCTATGGGCATGACAGCAGCGTCTCCACCCGGGCATAGCGTCAATCCACGTATGTTTTTACAAAGATAAGAAAGTGCATTGAGGTCTTCTTTTGTTCCATTTCCGCTTACCAGTTTATCGAGGTAATATACCATGCTGTATGTACCTTCTCTACATGGCACGCACTCTCCGCAGGATTCGTTGGCATAAAATTTTGCCGTCCTCAAGGCAATTTTAGGAATTGAAACCGCATCGTTCATGACAATGATACCGGCAGAACCCAGCATAGTTCCTGCATTTATGCAGGAATCAAAGTCTAACCTGAGATCTTCAATCTCTGATGCCCTCATAACGGGGTTCGACAAGCCGCCGACGATGACAGCTTTTAGGTTTCCATTAACTCCGCCGGCAGCTGAAAGAATATTTTTCAGGGGTGTCCCCATTGGGTACTCGTAGACGCCGGGTTTGTTTACATGACCGCTGACACTAAAAAGCCTTGGTCCGTAGTTGTTTTCGGTACCGATTTTTTTAAATTCTGTAGCACCGTTTTCAATAATAAACGGGACACAGGCTAATGTTTCGACATTATTGACAATGGTTGGGCATCCGTACAATCCGACATTGGCGGGGAAAGGAGGTTTCAATCTGGGATATCCCCGTTTTCCTTCAAGCGACTCTATCAATGCGGTCTCCTCTCCACAAATATAGGATCCTGCACCCCTGTGTACAACAATATCAAGATCTGCAATTTGATGATCGGCAACGGCTTCTTCAATCGCCGTTTCCAGAATATTGGCAATCCAGGCAAATTCGCCGCGAATATAGATGAATGCCTTTTCTGATCCAATGGCATAGGCTGAGATAGCGATCCCTTCTATTAGTAGATGTGGGTCATGCTCCATTACTTCCCTATCCTTAAACGTCCCAGGTTCACCTTCATCGGCATTGCATATAAGATATATTGGCCGCGCATCTTCTTTGGAAAGAAAGCTCCATTTCAAACCAGTCGGGAACCCAGCACCGCCCCGACCGCGCAGCCCCGCATCTTTGACTTCCGCCAGCACTGCTTCGGGTTTCATATCCCGTGCTTTTTTCAAAGCAGCATACCCGCCATTGCTTTTGTAAGTCTTAATTGATGTAGAATCGACTTTATCCCTATTTTTAAAAAGAATGCCGCATTCAGTCCCATAATTATAATTAACATCCTTGGGCGGCATTTCTCCACTTTTTAAAGATGCAATCAGTTTGTCGACTTTTTCAATGGTCATGCGCTCATAATACGTAGCATTCACCTGGACGGTCGGACTCGTACCGCCTGATCCAAGACCCTCAACCGTGGAGAGCGTAAACAATCCTTCGGGTGTGGTTTCACCTACTTTGATGTCTAATTTTTTTTCAAGGTAAGCTACGATCTCTTCCGCCCCCACCAACGTCGCAGGAATATTTGTGTCGACCTGGAGGTGATACTTACCCACAGGCTTTTCGTTAAACATGGTGTAATACGTGGCAACGCCGAATGTTTTGCTTTCCGACACACCAAGCATTTGGGCAACATCTTTAACGTCTTGCTCTGAAAGCATGTTGTTGTCTTGGCTTTGCACAAAATACAGCGCAGGTAAGATCGCAGATTCTTTTTCGGGGTATCTCTTGACGATTTTTTCGATCATGGATCTTTTTTCTTCGAGTTTCATATTATGCACCTCATACGTGTATGTTCAAACGAGGAATAGAGTTGTACACCCATCGGAAGCAATACATCTACCCCCATGTATGTATCTCAGTTGGGCGGTGATAACGGGGAAAAGTCGGTTTCAGGGAAAAACACAGCCTCGGATTGATCGTTCTATCTCAAACAAGGGGTAAAAAACTTGAGTGAAAATATGGTTCCTCACATAAAGTTATGCTTCAGGTAAAAACCGGGGATACTTCGGCACTATCACTTATGGGAGAAGTTTCGTCCAGCTCTATCGATACATCTTTATTATATTTTGCCACGAACACCCAAAAAGGTCAAGCTGAGGAGGTAACGGACATGATGAATCGGATCTTTGCCGATATCGTATCACGAGTGAGCGTTCCTCCTGAAAACATACTCAAATTCTATTCACTACATCCTTGATGACCGCTTCGAGCCGTGGGGCGGCTTCATTGGCAACGGCCAAAACTTCTTCGACGGTTGCTGAAGCGGGATGGTCCGGATCATGGGTATTGGTGATGATCGACATGCCGAGGACCCGGATGCGTGCATGCACCGCAGCAATGACTTCCTGAACGGTTGAAAATCCCACGGCATCGGCACCGATGATTCTTAAATAGCGGACCTCGGCCGGTGTTTCCAGGGACGGCCCCTTAAGACCCGCATATACCCCTTTTTGCAAAGCGATACCTTTTTCTTTCCCAATAGTTTCGGCAAGTTCCATCAGATCCTGATCATACGGACGGCTCATATCCGGAAACCGGATTCCCCAGTCATCTTCATTTGGCCCGATCAAAGGATTCGAACCGGTGAGATTAATATGATCGAGGATGATCATGATGTCGCCGGCCCTGAATTTCGAGTTCAATCCGCCGGCTGCATTTGAAATGATTACCGTCTTTACGCCAAGTTCCTGCATGACCCGAATTGGGAAGGACACTTCGAGGGGTGAATACCCTTCGTAAAGATGAATCCGTCCCTGCATGGCCATGATCTGTTTACCGCACATGTCTCCGAAAACAAGCCTTCCCAGATGACTTTTTACCGTAGATAATGGAAAATGCGGAATATCTTTATAATCAAAGGATGCGGATATATCCATTGACGCTGCGCTTTGACCGAGACCGGTTCCGGTGATGAGCCCGATTTGCGGCGGTGCCTGGATATGCGTTATTAGAAAATCTGTAGCTTCAGCGGCTTTGTGTCTGTAATTTTTCATCATCGAATATTGACGACTTCGTAAAAAGTCCAATTTATGCGTTGCGCTTCATTTCGGGTTCACTGCAGCGTACATAAGTGCTCATTATTCAACGAAATCCGCGATACCTTTTTATCCCGAAGGTATTATTCGGGAGAACTTGAACTTTTTGCCATGCCGTCTCAATTTTTAGTTTTTACGCGCTTATCAAAATTTCATGGAGCTTATAGGATAATAATTAAACACATTGTCGTCGTCAAGAAAATGAAAAAAGGGCATTAAATATTGACATGTTATTTAGCAACAAATAGAATCCAAAACTTCTATTACCTAATATGGCACCCATCATGACGCAACATTATTACCAGGAGAATTGAACCATGCTCAAAGATGTTATTGGATCGGTGCTGGTTGTCGGCGGCGGAATTACCGGGATGCAATCCGCCCTGGATTTGGCGGATTCAGGCTTTTATGTTCATCTTGTGGAGAAATCAGCGGCCATCGGCGGTATTATGTCCCAACTGGACAAGACGTTTCCCACCAATGATTGTGCCATGTGAATTATCTCTCCGAAACTGGTCGAGGTCGGCCGGCACATCAATATAGAGCTTCATACCCTGTCCGAGGTTAAAGAGA
>JAJDND010000083.1 GCA_022340885.1 Desulfobacterales bacterium
AGACCTGATCATCGCAGATGAGCCCACCACCGCCCTGGATGTCATCGTACAATCCCAGATTTTAGATGCCATCAAAAAACTCCAAAAAGAACTCGAAATCAGTCTGATATTTATCTCCCATGATATTGGGGTCGTGGCGGATGTGTGTGACAGCATCAATATCATGTACGCCGGCCAAGTCATTGAAACCGGCGCGCGTGAAGAAGTTTTTGCTGTGCCCATACACCCGTATACCAAAAGCCTCCTGGCCTCCTATCTCACGTTGGATGGGAAAAAAGCTTCGCCGATACCGAATTCGGGAAATACCGCGGATCGCATTCTCTCGTCTCAGGGCTGCCGGTTTTGTGATCGCTGCCCGGTTTCGAATCCCGAATGCAGCCGCACAGAACCTCAATGGGTGGAGATCTCTCCGACACATAAGGTCCTGTGCGACAAATGTTGACGCTAGTGATCGAGAAAAAATGAAAAACAACAATCCCGTCATCCTGGAATTTGAACACATCTTGAAAATTTTTCGCATAAAGACTTCTTTATTTAAAGGAGATTCGAGAGAGGTCATTGCCCTGAACAACGTATCATTCAAGATATTCAAAGGGGAAATATTCGGGCTGGTGGGAGAAAGCGGCAGCGGCAAAACCACCATCGGCCGGCTTATCACTAAACTGGAACACCCCGATAAAGGGCGGCTAACCTTCGATGGAGAAAACATTGAAACCCTAAAAAGAAAATCACTCAGAGCATTTCGACGGAAAGTCCAAATGATCTTTCAAGACCCCTATCAGTCCCTGAACCCCTACCTCTCGGTCTATGATACCCTTTCCGAACCGCTGATCATTCACAATGTCGGAGATGATAAAACAACCCGCAAAGACAAAATTCTTCGTATCATGAAATCGGTGGGCCTTTCACCCCCGGAGGATTTCCTTCATCGTTTCCCTTACCAGTTGAGCGGGGGGCAGCGGCAAAGGGTTGCCATTGCCCGGGCCATGATACTGGAACCTTCGTTTGTGGTTGCGGATGAACCCACATCCATGCTCGATGCCCCTATTTCCATTCAGATTTTCAATATCTTATCTCAATTCAGCCAAAAACATAGCGTAACGTTTTTATTCATCACCCACAGCCTTGCCGCCGCCCGCTACCTGTGCGATCGAATTGCCGTCATTTATAAAGGCGAGTTGGTCGAAATGGGACCCGTCGATGACATTATCCAAAACCACCGTCACCCCTATACCCGGGCGCTGATCGAAGCCCATCCGAAATTCCGGTATTATTGAAAATGACCGCGGATGGACATAGAATATACGATTAGGAAATCTCAGAATAATTTGGGATATTGGTTTATAGAGGAATTCTATCTGATATTTCAACGTTTCTAACGTGAGCGAAGCGAACCAATTTGCGTTTATCTGCGTTCATCTGCGGTTCCCCTTCAAGAAGCGTACTTCATCCACTGATCCAGGATGGCCCTGTCTTTGGGAACGATGGAAGTGATTTGGAGTTGATGAACCGGTATTCCGTCTTTTTCATTCACGGACAGCACCTTGGCATAAATGTCTTCGAAACAGTGGGCCTCCACACAAAAATCGAATATCAGCTTGATATCCGTCAAGGGCTCAATTGGATAGGCAATAGCTGCCGTGATGGCATTGTCGCTCAGCATGATGGTCTCGCCTGACACCGCATCGTCGTCGATTTTCTTGTCCAGCACCTTCCAGCATCTAAAGGGCAGGTTCATGTGAACACCGGTTTCAATCTCCGGTCGCGATTTTAGCTCAATATTATACGGCGGTCCGATTCGTTGAACGGCATAAGCGACCAGGGGCTTTCTGAGTCCCTTCATCATGAACACCTGAGGCGCCTCACAATCCACCATATTTTTGATGAGATCATAGGTCGATTCTCCGATCATAACCTGACCGCCCACCGTATTCGATTCGATGCGCGCCGCTGTGTTTACGGCCGAACCCACAACGGCATATTTCATTCTCACCTCGGACCCGATATTGCCGACAACCACGCTGCCGGTGTTGATTCCGATACCCATTTCAAGGGCCGGGTATCCTTCGCGTATAAACGTATGGTTCAATTCATCCAGCGCATTTTGCATGGCAACGGCACACGCCGCAGCCCGCAGCGGATCTGTTTCGTTTTTATCAGGAACGCCGAAAACCGCCAGAATCGAGTCCCCCTGAATCTCATCGATGATGCCGTCATATTCTATAATAATTTTGGCCATTACTTCGAGATAACGGTTCAAAAACCGGACCATTGTTTCCGGATCCATGGTTTCGGACAGCCGGGTGAAACCCCGAATGTCCGATATCAGTATGGTAACGGTTTTACGTTGTCCGCCGATTTTGTGCCCTTCCGGGGATTCCAGTATATTATCGACCACCTTCTTTGACAGGTATCGCCCGAACATGTCCCGAATAAAATTTACCAGGCGTAATCGTTCTTCCGAAACCTTGAAAAGGGTCGCCAGCATATCTTTGCGCGTGGCGACGATTTCCCTGATCTCCATTGGCGCATCATCGGACACATTCATATCGATTTCCGTGGAATCGCTGCCTTTTAAACGCCGATTCGAAGCGGAAATCTCTTCAAGCGGCACGATAATTTTAGCGGTCAGAAACCGTCTAAAGGTCACCACGACAAACAATATGATGATAGCGACCAGCACGGTGATTCTCACAGCATACCAGAACAGATCCACAGGCTGGGCGTTGTAATCCGTCAGCGCCCGGTAGCCCAAAGACCATACCAAGAGAATGCTTTCGATGATCAGGATTCGCCAGAAAATTCCTTTCAAAAGAACCTGCCGAACCCCTTCTCCCTGCTTTCCGGGTGCATCCAGCTTCGCTTCATTATTGTCTGTATTATTATCCATGCATCGATTCTTAAATTTAATTGCACGTATATATGTTCACCCCACACCTGTCATCGCTATCCCTTAAGAGAAGCGGAGGGCTTTTACGCTTTTCTATTTCCTATTTTCTCTTTCCTTTAGGGCACTTGCACGCCGCGACTTATCTGTTTCCCAAATAAACCAAGAATATTCCAATTAACATAAGCACAAAACCGTATTTTTGAAGGCCCCTATCCGACATTTCAAGGACTTTTTGTATCACCAGTTTCATTTTTACGGGAAATGCAAAATATGGAAGCCCTTCCACCACCATCACCATGCCGATAACGCACAAAAAGAATTTCATCGATTTTCTCTTTCAACATTATTTTGATTCAAAACGCAGACAACATATAATACCCTAAGTTGAGCGATTTTCAAGTTTGCCGTATATACAAGGAAGATGTCGTTTCGCTATAGTCGACTATGCGGAACGGCATCTGACGCAGTAGATGCGGTGAAATTGGAAATCCCGCAGGGTTTCAAATTATTGGAATTCGAAATGTCAGAATACCTTAATAATTTTGTTAAAATAACCATTTCAAAAATTTGAAACGCTCAGCTTAGGTTACATTAGTCCTGAATGGACGAACATCAAGCACAATCCAGCCATGACGAGATTCTCCTTTAATCCTCAAGTGATGAATAATGTTTGAATATTACATAAGCTTCATGTTATGTATTTTAAAACCGGATGAAATGCATTAGAAGTGGTTCCAAAACCCCCTCTCGGGATCAATCTCTGTGTTGGACTGAGGCGGTCAATCCTCGAAATATTCCCCATATTCCTGCGGTTGACCGCCTCAGTCCGCCTTGACCTTAAACCCGATTGAAGGTTTTGAAACCACTTCTATGCAAAAATCTTTAAAAGGAGAGTTAATAACTGTTACCGAGTCCAAAACTTGGGAATAGAAGATATATCTTCTCACAATTTGCCGTAAAATGGAGGATAAATGTATGTTTCGAAACATGTTAAATCATCGATTTTGTGTTTTCCTTTATTTACTTATAACTTTAAGCCTAATTACTGCTTGTGGAACAGCCACCACAAAAAGTATTGCTGATATCAAACCTGATGAAAGTATTTTGAGAGTCGGCGTTTCAACAAACGCACCCCCCCTGATTTATAAACAAGGACAAAAAGTTGTTGGCCTCGAAGCA
>JAJDND010000015.1 GCA_022340885.1 Desulfobacterales bacterium
CTAATTTGAGTCATTTTGTCCGCAGGGACGTCACCGTCGATAAGTGGGTCATTGAGCACGTGGGGCGGCGAAGACCCGTCCAAATAAACAAAATCGACGGCATCGATGTTTTGGGCCACCACATGGTTACCGCCCCCGGTATTTTTTACCAGATTCGTTCCTTTCAAAGAATAGGTGATGTTTTCGTTAGGGTCGTCCGTATTCCCGTCCGGGTCGCTGCCGGAACTATTTCCTCTGACATCTTCCGTGAACCTGATCAATGTCCGCTCCGCCTTTATGATCCTTGCATCGGCGATTCCGATGGGATCACATCCTGCCATTCGAATTTCTCTTTCCATGTAAAGCATGGCAGCCCTGAGATTCTGCTGCATCTCCGCTGTCTCTTCCTGTATCCGGTATGCCCGATACTGGTTTAAAAATGTCGAGTAGATGGCTCCCATGGCCAGAAGAGCCACTACCATGGCAACCAAAAGCTCTACAATGGTAAATCCCGTGTTTGAGTGCCTGCACTCTAGTCTCGGCATTGCTCCCATCAGGTATAAAAAATCTGCAAATTATGTTCCAAGAGCTTACAATTTTTTACAAGCGCTTTAAAATGCGGGATTTTTACAAAATAGATAAACAGTCGTATGAATCCGTTATTACAGACAATAGTCGATGGGTTCCAAGGCTGTCCGAATTATGAAAATGTCAATTTGATACTCACGGCCAAAATGGATCTTTGCTCTGAATCCACCTGATCATGCACAGATATTTGTGCATGGATGCCTATTTTCCTGTGCATGCAACGCTGCGGGCCTCAAAATTGTGATTTGACTATTCTCTCCTTTTTCAATAGAAATAGTATATGACAGTAAAATACGTCATATCCCTATTTGGCATCTTTTCCGCGATCTTCCTGACGGGCTGTACCGCGGGAATTTCCCAACAATCCCGATCCATGGTGACATATAACGGTACGTTCGCAGCACTGCAAAAGACACCGGATGTCTATAAGGGCGAAGTGGTGATGCTCGGCGGAAGGATAATCGAAGCCAAGGTCGGTTCTTCCCTGTCCGAGATCACGGTTTTGCAGCTTGCCCTCGACAGCAATGGACGACCCGTGCACCCGGACCAATCCGGGGGCCGGTTTATCGTCCAAGCCAAAAAGTTTCTTGATCCTGCGATATATCAAAAGGATATGTATCTTACCGTCGTAGGCACCCTTAAAGGGAGCCAGATCGGGTCTATCGGTGGTTTTCGATATGCCCATCCGCTTATTGAAGGCATTGAGATAAAGCTTTGGCCAAATACCACGCGAACCAGTCCGGCAATCCATTTCGGCATTGGTGTCGGCACTTCATTTTAATGATACATCGAAAAACTAAGCAGCAAGATCAAACACCCCATTCTCCACCCGGTGAAATTTTCTCGAGATGTTCATCAATGTTCAATTCGAGTCTTGCAATCTGTATGAACCCTTTGTAAGTTGAGTGAATTTAACTGACCAGTCATCTGCGCTTTCATTTCTGGTTCAAGCCCAATGTGGGGAATAGCGTTCGGAGGGGCCATGAACGATTTCTTGTTGTCCGGTTTATTAGGCATTGTCGAAGGGTTGACTGAATTTCTTCCGGTCAGTTCCACCGCGCATTTGCGCATCGTTGAAGCGTTCGCCCATATCGATCTGACCCTTGGTTACTGGAAGATGTACACCGTCGTCATCCAGCTTGGCGCCATTTTGTGTCTCCCGGTGTATTTCAGGACCGAGATAAAAAAGTTTCTGCAAACGTTTCCCCGGGGCGAAAGCGGTGACCGCACGTGGTTGACACACCCCCTCGGATTGACGGCCGTGGCTTTTGTCGTCACCGCAGTTCCCGCATTTCTGCTGACCAAAGTCATCGGCAAGCATCTGGAAAATCTCTTTATCATGGGCTTTTCCCTGGTCATCGGCGGCATTGTGATGTGGATCGTCGATGCCCGGAATGCGGCCTCGGAAGCAGCCGGACCGGACGCGGCCGAAAACGGAAGGATCCGCACCTGGCAGATGGAATCCATGAATCTGGGGCAAGCCGTATGGATTGGCGCCTGCCAGATTCTGTCCGCGGTATTCCCGGGCACCTCTCGTTCCATGTCCACCATTGCGGCCGGACAACTTGCCGGGATGTCCCGGGCTTGTGCACTGGAATTCTCTTTCTTTCTTTCCATGCCGACCATGGTGGCGGCCACGGGCTATGATCTGATCAAGTCGCTGCTGCCGGGTTATGACAATCCCATCGGAACAAGTCACATCGACGCTCACGGCTGGATCGTCTTGGGCATCGGATTTACCATGTCATTTATTGTGGCATACGCAGCCGTAGCCTGGTTCATGGCCTGGGTGAGGCGGAGGGGATTCACCCCCTTTGCCGTCTACCGAATCATTTTCGGAACAGCGGTGCTGATCTGGTCGTCTCCAATGGGTTGACCATCGAAATTCAATCCAAGACTGCATATTTTTCAGTGCACATGATCCTTGACGAATCCATAGCGGCCTTCCAAAAAAACCTTCATTTCTACCACCATATATTGAATATTTTTTACTTGACACACAATATATATTGTTTTATAGGGTTTTTAAAGATCCATTGATATCGTGACCGACCTAAGAAATAGATAACCCAATTCAACGAGACGAGTGTACGCGGCTGGGGCCTCGTCGGACTGTCAACCTTTCTTCATAATTCTTGGCAAGGGCGATTCGCTTGAATCGCCCTTTTTCGCGAATAGCCGTCAAATCCGCCCATTTGGATTGATGACGCACATGTAAGGAAATCTTTAGATCTTTGTACATTTTTCTGTGCATTCAATCCATTCAATTCCATTGTTTAATTCATGCCCGCCAAATTTGTGGATCGTGCGATTCGGCACATTACGAATATTGAAGCCTTGACTCTCAGGTTGTTCCAAGGCAAAATACATTAACTTGCTATTTAAACGACAAATTAAAGTATAATTACTTTTTTTTGCGAAGGGGTTTATAAATGAACAAGATATTTGAAGAGCTGGATTTGGCAAAAGAAAATCCCGGAGGATTTTGCGGCGAATGGGTGGCGAACGGCAGCACTGCGGATATAATTTCTCCGATAAATGGTGGGGAAATTGCAAAAGTCAGACAGATCACGGGAGAGGATTATCAAAAAATATCTAAAGCTGCCCATAACGCTTTTCTTGATTGGCGAGAGGTTCCTGCACCGAAGCGCGGAGATGTCGTCAGGCAGGTCGCAAATGAACTCAGAGAAAAGAAAAAAGTATTAGGGGAACTCGTCACGCTCGAAATGGGAAAATCGATTCAGGAGGGTTATGGCGAAGTACAGGAAATGATAGATATTTGTGATTTCGCAGTGGGTATGAGCAGACAGCTTTGCGGCATCACCATGAGCAGCGAAAGGAAACAGCATCGAATGTTCGAACAATGGCATCCCCTCGGCGTTGTCGGCGTCATAACGGCCTTTAACTTTCCCGTTGCAGTTTGGAGCTGGAATGCTGCTTTAGCGCTCATTTGCGGCAATTCGGTCATTTGGAAGCCGTCGTCAAAAACACCGCTTACGGCAATTGCCGTTATAAAGATTATGGAAAAAGTGCTAAAGAAAAACGGCATTCAACCCGCTTTATGTTGCCTTGCAATTGCCCCGGGTGGTGAAATTGGCGATCATATTACAAAGGATAAATATGTTGCATTGGTTTCCTATACCGGCTCTGTCAGAAGAGGAAGAGAAGTCGGCAAAATTGTTCAGGAACGATTTGGAAAACTAATATTGGAATTGGGCGGTAATAATGCCGTTATCGTCAGCAATAAAGCGGATCTCGATATTGCATTAAAAAGTGTATATTTCGGAGCGATTGGGACGTCCGGACAAAGATGCACGTCAACACGGCGGGTCATCGCTCATGAAGAAATTTACGATACTTTTTCAACTCGATTAAAATCGCTGTATCAGAAAACCAGCATCGGAGATCCAAGGGACGGAAAAAACATTATGGGTCCTCTTGTCGATAAAAAGGCTGTGGATGTGATGATGAAAGCCATCGAATCCATAAAGAAACAAGGCGGAAAAGTTTTATACGGGGGTGAAAAAAAGGATTTGCCCGGAGGGTGTTATGTCACGCCATGCCTGATTGAAGCCGTCCCCGATATGAAGATGTTGCAGGAAGAGACCTTCGCTCCGATATTATATGTTTTAAAATTCAAACATCTGGAGGAAGCCATAAAAATTCACAACGATGTACCCCAGGGGCTCAGCAGCGCAATCATTACCAATGATCTTCTGGAAAGTGAGCTGTATCTGAGTTTTAAGGGCAGTGACTGCGGAATTGCGAATGTAAATATAGGAACATCAGGAGCAGAGATCGGGGGGGCATTCGGTGGTGAAAAGGAAACAGGCGGCGGCAGGGAAAGCGGATCCGATGCATGGAAAGCCTATATGAGAAGACAAACGAATACGATTAACTATAGCCAAACCATCGAACTCGCTCAGGGTATAAAATTCTTCGATAAATGATTCTTGCAACATAGGATCGGGACATCTCGACAAATTCATTATGCTTAAAAATCTGCTTGGTCCGGAAATTGAAGAAGTCATCAAGGAAAAGGATTACATTGGCCTGAAGGAAGCCATATCGGTTTGGGAGCCCCCGGAGGTCACCGACCTGTTGTTAAGTCTTCCCGAGGAAGACCAGCCCATTTTATTCCGACTTCTCAGCCGCCAAAAAGCAGCCGATGTTTTTACACTGTTGCATGCCGAGCAGCAAGAACAACTCCTTAAGAACCTGACGAACGATCATATTCGCACCCTTTTGGATGAATTGGATCCCGACGATCGAACAAGGCTTTTTGAGGAGTTGCCCGCTCAGATCACCCAGCAGCTGATGACCCTGCTGTCTCCGGAGGATTTAAGAGAAGCCCGAAAACTGTTGGGCTATCCGGAAGACAGCATCGGCCGCTTGATGACGCCTGATTTTGTGGCCATCCGGCCGGAATGGGAAGTAAGCCGTGCTTTGGACCATATCCGAAAGTATGGTCGAGACGCCGAAACGATCAACGTTATCTACGTGGTCGACAACAAGGGCAAGCTCATCGATGATCTGAGGCTGCGCACGTTGATTCTTGCTCATCCCGGCAAAACAGTCGATTCGGTAATGGACCATCATTTTGTTGCACTTTCGGCATATGACGATCAGGAAGTGGCTGCAAGAGCCATGCAGAACTACGATCGAGTCGCCCTGCCCGTAACCGATTCCGAAGGGGTCTTGCTCGGGATTGTAACCGTCGATGATATCATTGACGTCATTGAAGAAGAAGCCACCGAAGATATGCATAAGATCGGCGGTTTGGAAGCTATCGACACCCCATACCTGACCACGCCCTTTCCGATGCTGGTCAAGAAACGCGCCCGCTGGCTGGTGGTATTATTCCTCGGCGAGATGCTCACTGCGGCCGCTATGGGATATTTTGAAAAGGAAATCGCCCGCGCCGTTGTGCTGGCCTTATTTGTGCCCCTTATCATTTCCAGCGGCGGCAACAGTGGCTCCCAAGCAGCGACGTTGATTATCCGCGCCATGGCCGTCGGTGAAATTGCCCTGCGGGATTGGTGGCGGGTGATGCACCGCGAGATATTTTCGGGGTTAGCCCTTGGCGCAATATTGGGATCCATTGGTTTTTTGCGTATCGCCATATGGCAAAAATTATTCGATCTTTATGGTGTGCATTGGCTGCTGGTGGCCGAGACAGTGGCCCTAGCGCTTGTGGGAGTGGTCATGTGGGGAACGCTCTCCGGTTCTATGCTGCCGTTTATTCTTAGACGATTGGGAGCTGACCCTGCCGCTTCCTCGGCACCGTTCGTGGCAACACTCGTGGATGTGACGGGACTGTTGATTTATTTTACCGTTGCAGGATTCATCTTAAGCGGCAGCTTGCTGTGAAACGTTCGATGGACTGAAATAAATTGAACTATGTTCTTCTCATATTATTGCTTTTAATACCGACCCGTGCGACGGGTATGGAAAAGGCCGACTTTGTTCTGGTTATCAAGTCTGAATCAACCCTTTATCTTAAAAGCGGCGGTAAGACGCTGAAAAAATTCCATGTCGTTTTCGGCAAACGCCCTAAAGGCCGTAAAGTTGAAGAAGGCGATGAACGAACCCCTGAAGGACGATATATTCTCGACTATAAGAAAGAAGACAGCGCCTTTTATAAATCAATCCACGTTTCCTACCCAAATGAAAAGGATAAGCGACGCGCCAAAACATTAGGCGTCAATCCCGGCGGACAAATTATGATTCACGGACAAAAAAATGGTTTTGAATGGGCGGCTTCCATAACGCAACTCTTCAATTGGACCGAAGGCTGCATCGCCCTTTCAAACAAAGACATGGATGAAGTCTGGGATGCGGTCGATGCGGGCACGCCTATTCTGATAAAGCCTTAAGGTATTCGTCGATGAACGCTGCGGACGATATGATTTTTATCAAAGGATATAAGGGACTTTTTACATATGTTCGTATCGTTCCGGTGTGGTATTCAGGTTTATGTGCGGCACAGCAGTCTTTTAAAAGCACGACGTTGAAATCCAGTGAAACCGCATCCAATGCGGTCGTCAGCACGCAAATATGGGTCGCTATTCCAGCCACCGCAATGGTGTCGCAGCCCAAGGTTCGTAAGGTTTGATCCAGATCTGTTTTGAAGAATGCACTGAATCTGCGTTTGGGTAAAACAATATCGCTGGGTTGTCTTTCCAGTTCATCAATCACGGTAGCGCCGTCTGTTCCCCTGATGGAATGCGGCTTCATTTTTCCTTTAAAAATGAAATCCCCCGGCAAAAACGAATCACAAGAAAAAATAACCGGAAGTTCCCTGCCTCTGAACATGGCAGAAAGACGGTTAAGGGTTGGAACGAACTTCAGTGCTTCTTTTGTGATAAAAGCATCCGGATGTTTGTCGAACGTATCCTTGAGCATATCGACAATGATCAGGGCGGGTTTCATGGTCATTTATCCTTTTCTAGTTTGCAAGCAGACCTTTATTCTTTTTATATAACGTGTTGGGTATAAAAATCAAAGTCCCTTTCGGGAGTCCATTAAAGTCGTTTATTTTATCACCGGCCAGCAATTTACTGGGCGGCAGGTAATATATTGTTTTTCGATCGTTGTATTCGAAGCCGGCGATTTGATAAGCGGATCGCCCTTTGCCGACCGTGTAAGGCCCCCGGTAGCCGATAATGAGCTTGGTTTTGGCCGGTAGATCATCCCAGTCGGAGATCATCGAACCGTTTTTAATTCGGCCCGAAGGCAGAAAATAGACCGTGGTTTTCTCATTATAGGATTGACCGGCAAAGGACCAGGCCGTAAGTTTATCCGATATGGTTTTTATGGGATCATCTTTTTTTATCAAAGCAACACTGTTCTCTTGGTTCAGCAGCACTACGGTTTTTGCGGGTATCTTGTCCCAGCCGATTCGTTCTGAAATTTGATCGCCCGTGTAGATATGACCGCCGGGGAATTTGTAGACCGTTGACTGGCTGTCGTAATCTTCTCCGGCGATGGACCAGGCGGTGTTGGTCCGTGTAATGACGTTGGCGTCATCCATTTTCGCATAGTATTTCCGCCGGCCGTAATATATTTTCGATAATTGAAGATCAGCCATAAGCCGGCCGGCCCGCACATCCGGATCATATTGCCAGGTCGGTCCCAGTCCCGCTTTTTCACGAATAAAATTATCGGCACAGCGCTTACGTCCACGCTGACGCTTCCTAAACCAGCGATTCGGCGGACCATATGCCACCTGGCTGTGGGTCAACACCGCCCGGTCATTCAGGCCGTATACCCTTTGCAAGATGTCGATCAACATCCCCACAGAGCGATACTGTCTTTCAGTGATGGGGGTGTAATGATAGCCGACCAATTCAATGCCGATGGAGATTTGGCTGATATCCTTCTCACCGTTCCACATGCTGAGGCCCGCATGGTCGGCCTCATATTTCTTGTCCAGAATACGGTACGTGCGACCGTTTCTGGCAATCACATAATTGGCATGCCCGCCGGGGGTTCTCCGGCCGTTCCGCAATCGTTTTCCCTTGGAAACAACCTTTAGCGTCATTTTAAGTCCGAGTTCCGAAGTGTGGACAATAATATATTTGGTCCTTTTACGCCGGACTTTTTCATAACGGGGATTCAGCCGTGAACGGTAATCGACAATGGAATGCTGAAATCTTTTGTACTCTCTTTGAGTATATGCATAAGACGCATGCTGAAAATTAAAAAGAAGCGAAAAAAATAAAGCGCCGACAACGATAGATCGTCTATTGTAGGAATTTGAAAAATAACGCATAAACTTCATCACATTCAACACGCTTGCTTTAGAAAAATATTTATGAAAGAGTATCCTAGCCGAAGAGGACACGAAATGTCAACCGCGGCTTTTTCAGAAAAAGGGCTTTTTAGGCCTTTGGATGAATCTGCGGGGTCGTTGTGTCTGCAAAACAAACGGGAAAAAAAAGAGATGTAAAGAATCCGTGCCTGAGGGCCCGGCTTCGGTTATCCCCTGAGGGGATTTGCTCTGTTGAACGTCTTGGTTGAAATTCCAAATAACAAAACCCAAATATCAAACAAATTCCAATGACCAAAATTCAAAAATCTAAACAAGAACTTGCCTTTAAAGGTTTTGGTCATTGGATATTGGAATTTGAGAATTGTTTGCGATTTGGTGCTTGTAATTTGTGATTTTTAATGCAAAACCACACGGTAGAGCCAAAGAACTCTGACTTGGCCCAAAGGACCAGGTTTATCTATACTGAATAAAATAATGAGTACATCGACCATAATATGGGGAATCATATTCGGATCAATAGGGTTGGCATTCTTTGTTTACGGTAAAAAACAAAAGGCTTTTGTTCCGCTTTTCAGCGGCGTCGGCTTAATGGTTGTCCCCTATTTTATTTCAAATATATATTTCCTGGTACTATCGGGCATTGTTTTAACGGCGTTGCCGTTTATCCTTAAATGATAAGTTTTTTTCAACAGGCTGATAGAAGTGGTTTCAAAATCTTCAATCGGGCTCAAGGTCAAGGCGGACTGAAACGGTTAACCGCAGGAATATCGGGAATATTTCGAGGATTGGACGTCTCAGTCCAACACAGAGATTGAGCCCGAAGGGGGGGTGAAACCACTTCTAATAATGCCAGTGCTTGTGGGTGTGGGCAACATTGGCGTGAACATGACGATGCTGGTGGATGAGATTCGCCTGTAGCAGGATATCCTCACGGTTCAATATGTCATGGGTTGAACCCTTAACCAGTATCTTATGATCCTGGCCCAGTACATAGCAGACGTTCGTCGCCACATGGGGAATTTCAAGATCGTGAGTGGCAATGACCGTAGTTTTGCCTTTTTCGGATAGCTCAAGGATAAAATCGATGACCCACCCCTGGGTCCGCGGATCGAGACTGGCGGTGGGTTCATCCATGAGCCACACTTCCGGGTCCAGGGTGAGTACCGACGCGATGGAAACCTTTTTTTTCTCACCTTCACTCAAGTGATAGGGCGCCCTGTCCTTGAGATGATATAATTCCAGTTGGGTCAGGGCCTCGGAAACCACTTCCGTTACCTTCTGTTTGGGAAGCCCCATCTGCAGCGGGGCAAAAGCCACCTCATCCCATACGGTGGGAAGAAAGAGCTGAACATCCGGATCTTGAAAAACCAGCCCCACCTTTCTGTGGAACTCCCGTGCCATTTTCTTGTCACGCAGGGTTGTTTCGTTGATAATCGAACCAAATGCCTGAAATTCCCCTTTGTTGGGAGCGTAAAGACCATCCAAAAGCTTGAGAAGCGTCGACTTTCCCGACCCGTTGGCCCCCAGAATCGCTATCGTCTCTCCTTTATGGATTTTCAGATCGATCGATTCGATGGCATGAACATTTTCCATGTAATCAAAGGAGACATCCCTTAGTTCGAATACGCAGTTATTCTCCATCCTTCACCTGAAAACGATCCATAAAATTACGACGGCAAGGGTAATGACAATCCACAACCCGTCGATACGATTGATGGTAAAATCGTCCATGAGCGTCGGGTTCCCGGTCCATCCCCGAGAGGTCATCGCCAGATGGACTTCATTGCTGAGCCGATAAGATTTACCGACAAGAACACCCAGCCTCGAGGCGATCCAGCCATGCTCCTCTTTCATCTTCAAATCCGATATTTCCCGGCTTTTTTTTGCCAGAAACATCCCCTCGACGGTTCTCAAAAAAAGATGAATATACCGGTAGGTCATGGCCAGGATCATGATGACGACTTCCGGCGTCTTTAATACATACAAGGCCTTTAAAAGGCGGATCCATTGCGTTGTCAAAACTAGAAGAACAGCCATGGACACTGAAGCCGCGACACGCATAACGAGTATTGAAACCCCTGATACGCCCTGTATCGTAATGGTGATGTGTTGGGGAATATGAAACGGACCGAAAGTATGCGGCGACATAAAAGAGATGACCGTAAAAAGAGGTTTGCCCGGTGTCACGATGTTAAAGACCGCAGGCAATGCAACAATACCGGTAAAGAGCGGTATAAACACCCATACCCGTTTGATGAAAAAACCTAAAGAAACCCTGGAAAACGCAGCCAGAACCAAGGCTCCTCCATAAAGGGCCAGCAGAACTGACAAACGATTGGTGAGCCCGATAACAATTAAAAGCGCAAGGGTCGTCAGTAGCTTGACCCGGGGATCGATACGTTGCAGAAATCCCTTTTTTTCGGCATACTGATTTGCAAAAACCGAATATTCAATTGCTTTTGCGGTCTCTGCGAGTGTTTTTGCAACAAAATCATTCCCCATGTTCATGCGCCTTCACGAGCAAGATCATTTTCCATTGGGACGGTCAGTATTCTTGCGCGCCAGAATTTTTCCGACACCCCACGTAATCAGCAGGACCAGTGCCATCCCGCCGAATGCCGATAAAATATAGCTGATATGGTTTCCGGTCCTGGAAACGGTATAGTCGTGAAACGGAGCGTGCCAGATTTCGGAAAACCGTTCGAGCCCTTTGGGGATATAGCCGATCATTTGTGTAAAGGCGTCTTTCCCCCACTCTCCCCAAGCGGTTCCGGATGCGAGCAGGCCGATGGGAACGAGAAAACCTAAGACAACCAGACCGATAAAAAGTTTGGCCCAACTTTTCATATGCGCGCCTCCTTTGCAATACCGGTCAAGACTTCAGGCATCGATTTTTTCAAAAATACCAGGACCCCGGCGGTGACGATCGCTTCAGCCAGTCCGGCAACCGTGAGGTGGGCAAACATCATCGCCGGGATTGCCTGGGACAGATTGTAGGGGCAATAAAGTGGCGTTCCGTTTGCCGTGTGAAACAACAGGGGTTGCAGGCCGAATTCAACGGCCGCCAGCAATGCTGCGGCATTGATCCCCACATATCCCCCGACAGCCGCCCCCATCCAGTGCCGGGAGGACTTCATGGGTGCTGAACGTGCAATCAGCCTATATGTCCAGTATCCGACAAGGGGAATGACCACCGCTATGTTGAAGGCATTGGCCCCAAAGGCCAGAATCCCGCCGTCCCCGAAAAAGAGCGCCTGTATGAAAAGAGCCGAAGATACGCCGATAATAGCCGCCCACGGCCCGAGTATGATTGCCATCAGAACAGCGCCGGTAGCATGTGCCGTGGTCCCTCCGGGGACCGGCGCGTTGAACATCATGATCACAAAGGAAAATGCTGAAAAAATGCTTAACAGCGGGACGGTTTTGGATGTCAGCGCCCCTTTGAGCTTACGCGCCGCCGTATACCAGAAAGGGACCACTGCGGCATACATGACCGCGCAGGTCTGCGGGCTCAAATATCCGTCTGGGATATGCATATATAAAATCTCCTGAAGTTCGTTTTCCGGCCGGATAAAATGATCCTCCGAATATCCTCCCTGCAGCCCCGCTGAAACGGGACCCTCCAAGGGTGGATAAATCTCCGTCAAACGGCATCGGCGGACAAGTGTGTTACCCTCAGACAAACCTTGCAGTGTATCCGGCAAAAGCGAATAAAAAAGCCATGGAGACTCCGGAGCGCCCCGAAAGCCTTCATGGCTTGAATTATAAAGTCGGTTTTTAGCTTTAATTTTGCAAGGGCATTCGCTCACTTTTTCTCCAACCGGATGCCCTTTGGAAATAGACAACTTCATGTTGTCAATTATTTAATAAACTAACACGATATACATTTTTGTCAATATCTATTTTAAGATTGAAGCACGCCCTGCAGCCCTGCTGAAACGGAACCCTTCCGGGGCGGATCAATCTCCGCCACACGGCATCGGCGGACAAGTTCGCTGCGCTCCAATCCCGCCATAGCGGGACGTGACTCTCACTTGCTTATGCGGTTCAACTCTGCTCATCGGCAGGGCTCTATAGTGTATGGACAGGCTTGCATCCCAGATACATCATCAAGCTTCTTAAAAGTCCGCGTCACAGCCTTTGAGGAAATCATGGAAAGGACTTGTTTTCGTTTCTGACTTGTTCTACAAATTTATGATATGTTTCAAACAACCGGGGCACAGAGACGAAAGGTTTCCCATGAGCGGATATGAAAACGGAAAGCTCGGATACTGGGAGGTAACTGCGATAGGAATCGGCGGCATGGTTGGCGGCGGCATCTTTGCCGTTCTCGGCCTGTCCGTCGATTTGACCCGGGGAGGCGCCCCCGTCGCATTCCTGATTGCAGGCATCGTTGCGCTTGTCACCTCTTATTCCTATGCGCGACTCTCCGTTGCCTTTCCCAGTCAAGGCGGAACAGTTGTATTTTTGGATCGTGCGTTCGGCCCGGGCCTTCTGACGGGAAGTATAAACATTTTGCTCTGGATAAGCTACATCGTCATGTTGTCACTTTATTCTTATGCTTTCGGGAGCTATGGCGCATCATTGTTTCCTCCGGCCTCACAGCTTCTATGGAAGCATATTTTAATTACCCTGAGTATTGTTGCGATTACCGGGCTGAACCTGCTGAACGCCAAATTCATCGGCGAAGCGGAAGACTGGATTGTACTTGTCAAGCTGGCGATTTTGATCCTTTTCATTGCCGTCGGGATCTGGGGCGTCGACAGGAGCCGGCTGGCGCCGGCGGCATGGTCATCGCCGCTGAGTTTGATTGCGGGCGGAATGATCATCTTTCTGGCCTATGAAGGTTTCGAGTTGATTGCCAATACAGCTCAGGATGTTCGGGACGCCCGAAGGATATTGCCCCGCGCATATTATTCCGGCGTTGGCTTCGTGATCGTCCTTTATGTCCTTGTGGCAATCGTCACCGTAGGGAGCCTGCCGTTTGCCAAGATTATCGATGCCCAGGATTACGCGCTGGCTGAAGCCGCCCGGCCATCTCTCGGTCAAACAGGATTTCTGTTGATTGCCATCGCCGCCATGCTTTCAACGGCTTCCGCCATCAATGCCACGGTTTACGGGGCAGCCCGGCTGAGTTATGTTATTGCAAAGGACGGGGAGCTTCCAAGGGCATTGGAAAGAAAGGCCTGGGGAGAGCCGATAGAGGGGCTGCTGATTACGTCGGGTGTCACCCTGCTCATTGCCAATCTGGCCGACCTCTCCAGCATGTCGACAATGGGTAGTGCCGGGTTCCTGTTGATTTTCGCGGCGGTCAACGGCGCCAATACGGTTCTGGCAAAAGACACGAAGAGCAAGCGCTGGCTTTCGATCGTCGGCATCGGACTTTGTCTTGGCGCATTGGCATGTCTTCTCTGGCAGACGGCTATGAGTTCACCCGGACAGCTCTGGATTCTATTGGTCATGGCAGGGGCCGCTTTTTTAATCGAATTAACCTTTCGGGTGGCGACGAAGCGGACGTTACGTCTATCAAGGGGCCGTAAAAAGCGCGCGTCCGAATAGACAAATCCAAACGAAATACGTTTTAAAAGTTCATATATAGGAGGTGACCATGGTCGAAATCATGCACAGCAGTATTCTGGAACTCTTTGAATTGCGCAAAGATGCCCTTTTAGGCGGCGGGAAAAAGCGGATTGAGATCCAACACAACCATGGAAAACTGACAGCCAGAGAACGAATCGAGCTGTTGCTCGACGAAGGCTCGTTTGAAGAAATCGATATTCTTAAGGTGGGTCGCAGTGATGCCTGTGACGGCGATGTGTACCCGGGTGACGGGGTCATTACCGGCCATGGAACGATCAGCGGCAGGGAGGTCTTTGTTTTCAGCCAGGATTTCACGGTTATCGGGGGTTCCCTGGGGGAGGGGCATTCCCAGAAAATCTGCAAGATCATGGATCTGGCCGCCCGTGTCGGATCCCCGATCATCGGTCTCAACGATTCCGGAGGTGCCCGTATCCAGGAAGGGGTGGATGCGCTGGCGGCATATGGGGAGATCTTCCACCGGAATGTTAATGCCAGCGGCGTCATTCCGCAGATTTCATGCATTATGGGACCCTGCGCGGGCGGGGCGGTGTACAGCCCGTCTATCACCGATTTTGTCTTTATGGTGCAGCAAACTTCCTACATGTTTGTGACCGGCCCCAATGTGGTCAAAACCGTCATCCATAAAGATATCAGTTTTGAAGATCTTGGCGGAGCCCAGGTCCATGCCAAAAAGAGCGGGGTGGCCCAGTTTGTCTATCCCAACGATATTCTCTGCCTGCGTGCAGTGCGGGAGCTGATCAACTATCTTCCCTCAAACAACCGCCAGAAAGCACCGATTCTGGATCTCAACGACCCGCCCGAACGTACCGATCCGACCCTTGACTATCTGGTACCCTCTCAGCCCAACCAGAGTTACGATATGAATGTTCTGATTTACAGCATCTTGGATGGTGCCGAATTTCTCGAGGTGCAGCCTCATTTCGCCGGTAACATCATTTGCGGTTTCGGACGCATGGGGGGTCAAACCATCGGTCTTGTGGCCAACCAGCCGGCGGTCCTGGCCGGGGTCTTGGACAACAATGCTTCCGTCAAGGCAGCGCGTTTCGTTCGTTTTTGCGACGCGTTCAATATCCCGCTGATCTGCCTGGTGGACGTTCCCGGATTTATGCCCGGTCCGGAACAGGAGCACGGCGGAATTATCCGCCACGGCGCCAAACTCCTCTATGCCTTTATCGAAGCGACGGTGCCCCGTATCACCGTGATTGTACGCAAAGCCTATGGTGGGGCCTATGTGGTGATGAATTCCAAGCATATCCATTGCGACATCAATTATGCCTGGCCCACGGCAGAGATCGCGGTGATGGGGGCGAGGGGCGCCAGCGAGGTCATTTACCGGAAGGAAATCAAGGCAGCCGCCGATCCTGATGCGCTGCTGAATGAAAAAATGGAAAACTACCGTGCGCGTTACATGAATCCGTTTTTGGCTGCCAAACGGGGGTATATTGACGACGTTATCTTCCCTCGAAATACACGGCACCGTCTTATCCGAACCCTGCAGTTCCTGGAGAGCAAGAAGAGCAGTCGGTCCGATCGTAAACACGGTAATATTCCCCTGTGAGGTTGAACATGTTTGAAAAAATTCTAATTGCCAATCGCGGTGAAATTGCCGTGCGTATATTTGCTACCTGCAAACGGATGGGAATCTTGACAGTAGCGGTTTACTCGGAGCCGGATTTCAGAAGCCTGCATGTTACCACTGCCGATGAAGCGGTATCGCTGGGCGGTGCCCGGCCTGCAGAATCCTATCTGAACATGGACAAGATCATCAGAGCGGCCCTTGACACCGGCTGCCAGGCGATTCATCCAGGTTATGGTTTTCTCTCGGAGAATGCGCAGTTTGCGGAAAAAGTAGCCCTTGCCGGCCTCACCTTCATTGGACCGCCTGCATCGGTCATCGCGGCTATGGGTGACAAGATTGCCGCCAAACAATTGGCTGTCGAGGCTGGCGTTCCAACGGTTCCCGGTCATTTTCAACCAGTTTTTACCCTGGAAGAAGCCGAGGTCGCCGCCAAAGAAATAGGGTGCCCAGTGCTGCTGAAACCTGCAGCGGGGGGGGGTGGAAAAGGGATGCGGGTGGTAGACAAGCCCAAAGATCTGGCCTCGGCCTTGACGCTTTGTCAACAGGAAGCCCGGAAGTCTTTCGGCGATGACCGGATCTTCATAGAACGTTATATCAAGCGGCCGCGGCATGTCGAAATTCAGATTTTGGCGGATCACCACGGTAATGTCGTCCATTTGGGGGAACGGGAGTGCTCGATCCAGCGGCGTTATCAAAAGATCATCGAAGAGTCTCCTTCCTGCGCCCTGAATCCCGATCTTCGAGAGAAAATGGGGGCTCTTGCCTGTTCACTGGCCCGGAAGGCGGGATACTCCAATGCCGGCACAGTGGAATTTATTGTGGATGAAAACAGGGAATTCTTCTTTTTGGAGATGAATACCCGCCTCCAGGTTGAGCATCCTGTCACCGAAATGGTCAATGGCCTCGACTTGGTGGAATTGCAATTGCGGATTTCGGACGGGGAAGAATTACCCATTGCCCAGAAGGACGTATCGCTCTCGGGATGGTCCATGGAAGTGAGGATTTGTGCAGAGAATCCGGACCAGGGGTTTGTGCCGTCGGTGGGACTTATCACCCGGTATGCCGCCCCAAAGGGAATCCATGTGCGGGTCGATTCCGGCGTGGCTGCCGGGAGCTCCGTAAGTGTCTATTACGACCCGATGCTGGCCAAGATCATTACCTGGGGTGAAGACAGGGAGCAGGCCCGCAAGCGAATGGTGCAGGCAGTCAATGGATACCATATCGAGGGGGTATTTACCAATGTCGATTTTGCCAACCAGGTTCTGACCCATCCGGTGTTTATTCAGGGAGATCTCTCCACGGATTTTATCCCTGTCTATCTTTTGGATGAAAGCAAAAAGCTATCGCCGCCATTGGAAGTGCTTCATGCCATGGCCACAACCACGACTTTGATCTATCATCTCAGGGAAAACCTGGTTCAAAATTCACTTCTTCCTCTGAAATCACGCGTCGGCGCGTCAAGACCGCAAAAAAGCCATTACGATTATATCACCAAAAGTGTAGGGGATGTATTCCATATCCGGCTGCAAAGGGACGGATCGGATCAAAAATGGCAGGTCACGGTCGATGATGCCACCTATCACGTCGTCACGCCGCTATTGGAATATTATCGCCGCAGATTAAAGCTTTCCATTAATGGTGAAAAATTTTTTTTCCGACTGAAATATTTAGGAAATTTCATAATTGCCGCATTTTGCGGCGTCACGCGAACCTTTGAAATTTACAATCCGAGAGAATGGAAATTGGCTCGATTCATGCCGGTTCCGTCTCAAAGCGAAAGAGAAAATACGCTCGAGTGCCCGATGCCGGGCCTGGTTGTGGACGTCAAGGTTTCCGAAGGGGAACGGGTATTTCGCGGCCAGGAACTGGTTATCCTGGAGTCCATGAAAATGGAAAGTGCGGTCGCTTCTCCCGGAGACGCCGTGATTGAAGCAGTCTTGGTAAAACCGGGGGATGCCGTAGAATCCGGTATGGAGCTTATCCGTTTCAAAGCGTCCTGATAGGAACAAGGAGATAAAATGAAACCGGGATTGATATTAATTGATATCCAAAATGATTATTTTGCCGGCGGGAATATGGAACTTTTTGATATGGAACGCGCAGCGGACAATGCAAAAAAACTCCTCGCCTCATTCCGAAATGCAAAGTTGCCGCTGTTTCATATCCAACACATCTCGACCAGACCCGGAGCGACCTTCTTCAAACCGGACACGACCGGTGTTGAAATCAATGAAAGGGTTTTACCTCAATCCGATGAAATCGTCGTTAAAAAACATTTCCCGAATAGTTTTAGAGAAACCGGCTTGCTTGAATACCTCAAAAATTCAGGGGTGGAAACCGTCGTGATATGCGGTGCAATGAGCCATATGTGCGTTGATGCGACGACCCGCGCAGCCTTTGACCTGGGCTTCAACTGTATTGTTATCGAAGATGCTTGTGCTACACGGGATCTTCAACATAAAGGGGAAATAATTGAGGCAGGCAAAGTTCACGGCGCTTTTATGTCGGCGCTGTCGGCGCTTTATGCCAGGGTGATTTCTGCTGATGATTATATTCTGGACAAGGGGAAAAGATGAAGCTCCCTGCAGCCTTGCTGAAACGGGATCTTCGCTGGGCACCGACAAGCTGCAGGATATTCTGGTGAAGGCAAAGAAAAAACAAAGAACCGATTTGACAATCGATGCTTCAATGAGAATCAATAATAAAAGAAGGCCGGGGTTACTTTTTTAGAATTTGATATCAGAAATGATTAGAGACATCACTGAAAATCTGTATTCGGATATTCCGAAAGAGACCTTATATCACTATACGACCTTTACGGGACTGATGGGCATCGTCAGCAGTCAAATGCTTTGGGCCAGTGATATCAGATACATGAATGATTCGGCAGAGCTCAAACATACGGCGGATCTCATTCGGCTTGAAATTACGCAAAGAATTACTGCCGGCCATGCAAAACCAAACCTGTTGAATCAGTTTTTGGAGTGGGTCACCCATCGAATAACAAACGGGCATATGCTGTTTGCGGCATCATTCAGGTCCAACGGCAACCTTCTCAGTCAGTGGCGCGGATACAGCAAGTTGGGAAAAGGGGTGAGCCTCGGGTTTAACCCGAGCTACATAATGAAATGCGCACGGGAACAATCATTTCAAATCGGCAGGTGTATTTATAACTCAGCGGATCAACGGCGGCTCATTAAACAAGTTGTTGATTCCGTCGAGGTGCTTGCAAAAGCGCATCATGAGAACAAGGATATTCTCGAAAAAAACGACCCGCAGTCCTATTATGACGTTTTCGAGAAAATAGAAACCGATCTGCTCCGTATCGCGGCTATCTTGAAGCATCCCTCGTTTCAGGAAGAAGAGGAATGGCGCATTGTTTCGCCGGCCCTTACGGATTATGTGACATCCCCGGTATTGTTTCGGGAAGGGACTTCCATGCTGGTGCCATACGTTGAATTCAAACTATTGCATGCAAAAGACAAACCCGTCGCGCTGGAACATATCTTCCTTGGTCCGACACCGAATATCAACATCTCCATGAATTCGCTGACCATGTTTTTGGCAAAAAACGGCGCGAATCCCGAAAAAGGTATAACCTATTGTGAGATTCCATATCGCCAGCGTTAACGTACAATCTGCATGGCCGCGGGTCATGTTTTTGGAGGATTATGGTGAACATACAAGTTTGGGCGGCCTTTGTTCTCGCCGCAGCGAATGTTTTGGTCATTCCGGGTCTGACAATACTTTTGGTCATCAGCAGGCAAGGCGACACATTTTTTCAATTTTTCATTTTAGGGGCAACGTTTCTATTTCTCGCTTCCTTCAATGCAGCATTGTATGCCCTCTTTGCCGGACAGCTCCGTGATAAGCTGCAAAATTCAACCGTGCGCCGCTGGCTGAATCGCTGCGGCGGAAGCGTCCTCATTTGCGCCGGGCTTGCCACGGCAACCCTGAAGCGATCTTTTTGAAGCGCTTTGCCGAGAAGTGGTTTCAAAACACAATTTGAGACTCACCCCGTAAGTTAGAGGAAAAAATCATGCCGTTCGCAGAAGTCAACAATACAAGACTCAACTATCGTTTGGAAGGGCCCGAACAGGGAACCGTCATCATGCTTTCGAACTCTTTGGCCGCAGACCTCAACATGTGGGAATTTCAAGTTCCCGTGCTTGTCCGGTCCGGTTACCGGGTGCTCCGGTACGACAGCCGAGGCCACGGGGACTCAGCGGTGACCGATGGCCCGTATTCCATGGAGTTGATGGCCGCTGACGCAGTCGGGTTGATGGACGCACTCGGTTTGGAAAAGGTCCACTTCTGCGGCCTTTCCATGGGCGGAATGGTCGGCCAAATGCTGGGGACGCTGTACGGTGACCGGTTGGCGTCGTTGACCCTCAGTTCTACGGCGGCCCATATGGCTCCCAAAGAAACATGGGATCAACGCATCGCGGCTGTTCGAAAACACGGTATGGCGTTCGTCGCAGACGCTACCATAGACCGGTGGTTTACCAAACCCGGACAGGTGCACATGTCCGCTTCGATTGAGAAGATTCGGAGCGTCATTATGAATACGTCTGTCGAGGGATATTGCGCATGCTGTGGGGCGATTCGAGATATGGACCAGAGAGAAAGTATACGCGCCGTGCCGACGCGAACCCTGGTGATCGTGGGCGATCAGGATTCAGGAACTCCGATTTCGGCGGCAGAACTCATCCATAGAAAAATCCCTTCATCGACATTGAAAATTATTCCGGATGCCGCTCACTTTGTCCAGATGGAGCAATCGAGCATCTTTAACAAGGCACTTTTGGAATTTGTCAATCCTGATACTGAATAAGGAGATCTCAATTGAATGATATAAACGATGGAGCGGGGCCGGAAGTCCTGATTCGAACCGGACCCGGGATGATGAGCATTCTACTCAACCGCCCGCGCGCGTTGAACAGCCTCAACATTGAAATGATTCGGTCGATCCAGAAAGCCCTGAACGAGGCGGAAACCGAAAAACGCTTCCGATTCGTCTTGTTTTACGGCACCGGCGAGAAAGGTTTTTGCGCCGGCGGTGATGTCAAGGCTCTGGCCCGGGCTATTCGGGAAAAAAGCGTCTTGCGGGCGGATCTGATTTTAAAAGAAGAATATGATTTGCTCTTGCGGATCCACCGATTTTCCAAACCGGTGATCGCCCTTTGCGATGGAATCACCATGGGGGCGGGTTTAGGTCTGGCCGCAGCATCGGATATCGCAGTGGCCACGGAACGTACGCGTATGGCGATGCCGGAAACCCGAATCGGCTTTTTCCCGGATGTAGGCTCCACCGGTTGGATGTTCACCAAATGCCCGCCGGGTTATCCCGAATATCTGGGTCTGACGGGCTATGAAATGGAAGGTGAAGAAACCGTTCGCGTGGGATTTGCATCCCATTTAACGCCGCTGAATCGATTGCCGGAACTGAAAAACATGCTGGAAGGATATGCGACACGTTTGCCACGGCAAAGGGTTCCGGCGGCCAAGGAGCTGGTCCGGGCACTCGATCCGTTTTTTGTAAAAAAAATAGCGGCCAAGCCCGACATGGACGACTGGGTGGCCGCCTACTTTCAAGGAAAAGACTCCCTCGTGGAAATCATAGAATCGCTCAGGCAATGCAGCATCCAGATCCGCCTTTGCAACCAGGTTTTTGAGCGTCTGGCTGAAAGATCCCCTACGTCCTTGGCGGTAACCTTGAAACTATTACGGCATAACGAAAATCGCCCCCTTGAAGAGGTTTTTCAGACCGAACTGGCTGCCGTGCGTTTTATTCTGAACCATCCAGATTATGTCGAGGGTGTAAGGGCACGTTTGGAGGACAAGGACGACAGTCCCCGATGGCAGCCTGAAACCATAGAAGCGGTCGGCGATCTGGACTTGAAATTTTAAAATACGATCCATAGGAGAAAGGCGTTCCCATGCGCGGCCATGCTATGGACAACGATAGAAATAAGTTATAACATATAAATTAAAGGAGTTTGATATGCGTGCCCTAAAACGCTTATTGCCGGCAGTGCTCATGCCGTTTTTTATCACCTCGTGTGCGGTTATTTCTCCGCAACTCCGGAACGAATCCATAGGGCCGGTTCCATTTAAAACACTCGTGCACGAAGCCGACAAATATAAAGGAGACACCGTAATCTTGGGAGGATACATTCTGGAAACACAAAATCTAGCCGACAAATCCATCATCAAAGTGCTGCAAGCGCCATTGGGATCAGGAGAAAACCCCAAATCCAAAGATATGTCCCAAGGACGATTTATCATTTTAACAAAAGGATTTTTAGATCCCGAGGTTTACAGAAAGGACCGCAAAATAACCGTAGCAGGCACCGTCGCTGGTATTAAGATGGAAAAGGTGAATGATTTTTCCCAGCCCTATCTAGAGATCGAAAGCCGGGAAATACACCTCTGGCCTAAAGAAGAGTATTATTACCCCCAGCCTTACTACGATCCCTGGTATTACCCTTATCCCTTCTTTTGGAGGCCTTACCCCTTTTACCCCTACTAATTGATGGCCAATTCAGCTGGCGGTTGTGCTGAAGTGATAAACTGCGGTGATTCCGTCAGGGGTACCTGCGCAGATAATATATTTGAACAATCCGATTTCATTAGATTTATTGATTTACACCCATACAATATATGGGTATTTATCCTAATGAGCTACAATATATTCTAATTCGACAAAATTATATAATAATTATATATAATTCTGCTTGACATTAAACATCGGTAAATCTATGAATAAGGCTCCTGATTTGTTTTAAAAAAATACTCTTTTTCAAGCTTCCAAAGGAGTGCGTATATCTTTGGGGGTGTTATTCCATGTTCAAAAAATGCCGTTATAAATACAGGCGGCTAAGGTTGACATTATGTTAACGGGGGCATCTTTGGACAATTTGGCTGAGAATAGATCAGATTATAGAAATATTCTGGACAAATTCTTCAGCGTCCAGTTCTCCTTAAACGAAAGGGGGCCGGTTTATCTATTCAAATTAAGGGACAAATCCACAAATGAACCGTGTATTCTCGTCAAGGAAGATTCCCATGTGTCCGAACAGCTCGAGGTCGGCGATATATTAGACATGGAATACAGCTCCCCGGGATTATCAAAACCCAATACGCATTTAAAAACACAAATTATTTCAAAAAATTCTCATAATATATTTACAGGGCATTATCTTGTCGGACTGTCCATAGTTGAGGAACAGCATCAGCAATTATAATTTTTTGAATATTAAAGAATACTTACAAAAGCATGGCGGAATATATCCGGGACAACGGAGGTCGCCGTCTGGGGATCGACCGGCGACAATTTTCTTATGACGTACATATTCCCGAACGGAGATCCCGTAAAGAAAGAAGAAGCGGTCTCGATAGAAGACAAAAACCGAGGATAAGCAAAGCTGAACATCATTAAGTGATTTTGGCCACAACCCGGGGAGGTGGCTGCAATGAAAGAAGTACTGGAAAAAATATTTGAAGCTCACCCTGGAAAATCGACCATGACAATAAACGGTAAATGTTCAGACTGCGGGTGCAGCGTCACTGTTGTCGTGGAATCGACCTCAGGGGGGTATGGTTTGCTAGGGGGCATATTAGATACGACTTCATCTGAAAATTTTTCCATCACCTGTCTCGATTGTTACAAATCGCATCACGATATCTCCAAGCGCTACGCCTCAAATGCCGCATCCACCCAATAGTTCTCAAACGCTTATTGGCATTCATCGAAAAACACTTCTCTCCGTTTGCTCGGTGAATCCTGTCGCCTGTTTCACCGGGGTTTTACACAAAAATCAATCCATTGAATTTAGGTGGTAAATAAGCCGTTGAAATATCACTTGCATTTTTCAATGAGCCCCTTCGACAGTCAATCTGAAATTGATGCCAAATCATATTATTTACACCAAATTGTAAAGATAAATTCAGCGGTTTTTTAAAAGTCAAAAAAATATATAACAAGGCTTGACTCACCGAACCAATTGGTATATGGATTTTGCCCGATAACGGGATTTTGCCCGATAAAGGTAGCGGTGATTTTTTGCCGTGGCCAAACGATATCCAAACTATAAAATGACAATATGAAAGGAGGCTTTTAAAATGGCTTTTACCCCTACTGTCGACGAAGACAAATGTGAAGGTTGTGAAGAATGTGTGGACGTCTGCCCTGTTGAAGTGTTTGAAATGGAAGACGGCAAATCCGTCCCTGTAAATGCCGATGAATGCCTGGGCTGCGAAAGTTGTGTTGAAGTTTGCGAACCCGGCGCAATTACAGTGGAAGAGACATAATAAAATGTCATATATGTTCCCTGGTCTTTTCCCCGACCAGGGAACAATTCCCCCCGGTTCCAATCTCCGCGAAAATTTTCTTTAAAATTTCACTTTCGATCTCCAGGACCTTCAAGTGATTCAATAAATTTAATCCTTTCGAGCAATGGCGGGTGAGAATAATTGAAAAAAACATAGACTGGATGCGGCATGAGGTTTGAGAGGTTTTCTTTGGCCATTTTTTTCAACGCGCCGGCAAGGGGTTGTGCGCGCTTCAAGACCCGAAAGGAATAAGCATCTGCTTCCCTTTCGAATTTTCTGGAAATCGCCATACCGATGGGCGATAGAAAAAAGCTAACGGGCTCCCATAGAATTCCAGCTAAAAATAAGCCCACATAGTAGGGCATGTGTGAAAAACCAAAACTGGCATACATTACACGGCTTGTCATCAGCTTTGATGCCGCATAAAATAGCAAAAGAGACACCAGTCCGGCGATAACCATTTGTTTTTTAATATGATTTTTTTTCATATGTCCTATCTCATGTGCGAGAATCGACAAAATTTCCTCCCGACTGTGAGATTCGACCAAAGAATCGAACAACACGATCCGCCTGGCCTTCCCGATTCCCGAAAAATAGGCATTGGTATGTCGGGTTCTCCGGGTGGCGTCCATCTGATAGACCCCTTCAATTTTGAACCCCTCTTTTTTCACGAGCTGCTCAACGTCGGTTTTAAGGGCGCCCTCTTCAAGGGGGGTGAATTTATTGAAAAGCGGTTCAATAACAACGGGATAAAGGAGCGTTACAAGCAATTGGAAGCATAAAAAAACAGCCCAGGACCAAACCCACCAGTACTTCCCGGTATATCTTAACATGAGAAGAAGTGCAAAAAGGAGCAAACCGCCCAAAAAAACTGTCACCAGCAGGGATTTGATCAGATCCAAGATCCAGATTTTGACTGTTTTTGTATTAAAACCGTGTCTTTCTTCGATGACAAAAGTGTGATAATAATCAAACGGGACACCGGCGACTACTTCCGTCAGACCGATCACGGCAAAAAAGATCAAACCCGCCCCAATGAAATTCATGTTTTGTAACTGATCCACGAGCCATGGGAGAATGCCCGAAATAATAATAACCAGAAAAATAGCTTTGGTGACACTTTTTTGAACAAGGCTAAATCGGGTATTGTCGGATGTATATCGAACGATCTCTTCCAGTTTTGCCTCATCGATCACGCCTTGAAAATCGGCGGGAACCGTTTTGCCGTATTTGGCAAGATATGCGGCGTTGATCCTCGAAATCATCATTTTCATGGCCACAGTGATAAGATAGATTAAGATATAGGCCATCAAATATCCATTAAACGAAATCATGGGACACCCATTTCCTATTTTTCTTTCCTGACTTCCAGAATATTAATGCCGTTATCGTAACACTGCCGGTTTCGGCAATCAAGAAAGGATCCCATGTCACATCGGCAAAAACCGTAAAAATCACCCATTGAAAGTTTTGAAATCTATGCCAATATACATCTTGCGCAGCGCGGTAAACTGTGATAATTTTATTTTTATGAAACAATACGTTATTGATGAACTCAGACAAAAAGATTATGAACTGATTAAAGCGTATATGGAAGAAAGATTTCCTTCTTCTGATGTGAACGGCATCTACTGGATACCGCTTGATGTGAAGATCCTCACTGAAATTCAGAAAGCGCATGCCGACTGTCAACCCTTTTACATTGCTGTGGACCTGGAACCCAACCTGATCACCTTTGAAATGTTGATACGAACCCAAAATAGAATGCGTTGCAGCTGTATGGGGTATGCGACCGATACCCAGCGCAATTGGCTGATCCGGCTAGCGGACGCCATGTTTGATGAACTCGGAATAACAACATGAGACCTTTGAAAAATGCTGATTTTTGTTCAAGTTCAAGGAAGGCGATCTCGCCTTGGCGGGATTAACCGGCCGAATACATTGAGTATTTTGAGGATTAAAATTTGAGTCTGACGAAGAAATTGGGCAAAAAGCGGCGTTTTGCAAAGGTCTCAACATAGCTTCAGTCCGATGAAACGTTTCTTTAGAGCCGCTACCAGGAACCGATCGGCTCCGGTTAACCGATTTTGATGTTTGCATGATACGTACTTCATTTATTATTTTAGAAATTACCTTTGTAACCGCTTTTTTGGCTGTAATGGTGATCGTGCTTTCCTTTTTCAAAGTCGGCGGCGACACTGTGCACAAAGTCGGAAGGATTTGGGCAAAATGCATTCTGTCGATCAGTAGCATCACGGTCACTGTAAAAGGCCTCTCCAACCTGAAACCCGGAAAGTCTTATATTTACATGCCCAACCATATGAGCAATTTCGATATTCCGGTTCTTCAGGCGTATCTTCCCGTTCAATTTCGATGGCTCGCCAAAGCTGAACTCTATAAAATACCGATTTTCGGCCATGCCATGAAAAGCGCCGGCTATATCAGCATCGACCGTTCGGATCGAAGGTCCGCCATAGAAAGCCTGAATCAGGCGGCAAACATTATTAGGAACGGCGTATCCGTCATCATCTTTCCCGAAGGCACCCGCAGCCGCACCCACAAGATCCAGCCATTTAAAAAAGGAGGCTTTTTTTTGGCCGTAGATTCGGGTGTTTCCATTGTCCCCATCATCATTCATGGGACAGATCAGATCATGCCCACAAAGGAGATCTGCATCAGGCCCGGAAAAGTAACCCTCGAAATCACAAAACCCATAAGATCCTCGACCTACACCAGAAGAACAAAAGAGGATCTTATAAAAAAGGTCCGAAATATCATTCTGGAATCCTATGAGAAAGGCAAAAAGAACCGATGAATGTGATGAAAATAATTCCCCTTGGCGGTTTGGGAGAAATCGGACTGAACATGATGGTGTTTGAATATGGTGAATCGACATTTATCGTTGACGCCGGACTCATGTTTCCGGAAGATTATATGCTTGGCATTGATTACGTCATTCCGGATATGACCTATATCAAACAAAAAAAATCAAATGTCCTTGGTGTTGTTTTGACCCATGCCCACGAAGATCATATCGGGGCCTTGCCCTATCTTCTCAAAGAGCTGAATGTCCCGATTTACGGAACGCCCTTTACGCTGGGCGTCGTTCGAAACAGACTTGAAGAACACGGCATCTTTGCCCCGGTTTCATTGAACAAAATTTCTCCGGGATCAAAACTTATATTCGGCGTTTTTGAACTGGAGTTTATCCGCGTTTGCCACAGTGCGGTGGACGGGGTCGGGATCGCCGTCAACACCCCGCTGGGTCGCGTTATCCATACGGGTGATTTTAAAATCAGTCACGCATCCGGAGACGGCACGATGACGGATGTCAGCAAATTTGCACAGTACGGAAAGAAAGGGGTTCTGGCCCTTCTTTCCGATTCCACAAATGTCGAAAGGGAAGGATATACCATCTCCGACCAGGAGGTCGGCGATACGCTGGGGAGGATTTCAACAGGCCGGAAGGGTCGTATTATTATCGGGCTTTTTGCCTCCAGCATTACCCGGATTCAACAGGTCGTCGACATCGCACGATCCATCAACAGGAAAGTCATCTTTAATGGAAGAAGCATAGAGACCAGTGTGAATATCGCAAAAGAACTCGGATACATCAATATCCCCGAGGACATGGAGATCGATATCGCACAGATCACCGAGTTTCCCGATGAGGAAATCATTATTATTACCACAGGCAGCCAAGGAGAGCCTATGGCGGCCCTTGCCCGCATGGCGGCGGGAACACACAAGCAGATAAAAATCAAAAAAGAAGACACGGTCATTTTGTCTTCAAAATTCATCCCCGGAAATGAAAAAGCCATCACCAAAATTATCAATGACTTGTATCGCCAGGGAGCCGATGTAATCTATGAAAAGATATCGCAGATCCATGTGTCGGGCCATGCCTTCCAGGAAGAATTAAAACTGATGATAAACCTGACCAAACCCAAATATTTCATCCCGATCCACGGTGAATACCGGCATCTGGTTCTCCATTCACGACTGGCCGAGCAGGTTGGCATTTCAAAACAAAACATTCTGCTTGCTGAAAACGGGCAGATTATCGCCTTTGACGAAAATGGCGGCAGGGTTAGCGACAATGTTGTCACAGGCCGTGTACTGATAGACGGCAAAGGTATCGGAGACGTCGGAAGAAGCGTTCTCAAAGAAAGGCGAGACCTTTCGGAAGACGGTCTGGTTGTGGTCAATATGGCTTTTGATGAAGAAACCGGCATTGTAATTTTCGGACCGGAAATCGTTTCACGGGGCTTTGTGTTTGAAACCGAAACCGGCCATCTATTGGAGGATGCAAAGTGTGTCATCCTTGAAATTGTAGAAGAGATAGGCCCGGAGGTTCCGGAGCGCGCCGTAAAAATCCGGTCACAAATACAAAAAACCTTGAGAAAATATTTTTCCTTTACCATCAAGCGGCGGCCGGTTATACTCCCCTTTATTTTGGAGGTTTAGTAATTAAGGATTGTAAATATTTTATTGAAGCAGGATGAGATGCGTAGAGAAATTGCCGGTATATTAGTCTTTTTCTTTGTTATTTTAACACTTGTCAGTCTTTTGTCATACAGTCCCACGGATCCCTCGATCAACACCGCGCGGGCGGCCGGGCATATCCATAATTTTTTCGGCCTGTTCGGCGCACAACTGGCAGGGATTCTCATCGGCCTGTTCGGCCTCGGATCCTTTTGGATACCGATACTGCTTCTTCTCATCAGCATCCACTTTTTTGGCGATCATCCCAACAAAGCCATCATTCCCACGATTATCGGCGGGATCATCCTAATGATCACCACCGGCAGTTTGTTGGCCATCAAACACAATCATATCGTTATATTCGGGAGCAAGTTTTCTTCCGGCGGAATTATCGGCATACCTTTAAAATCATTTTTTGTAAAGTATTCAAACGTTATGGGCGGAGGGATCATCCTGTTTCTGTTATGGATTATCGGTTTGATTCTTGCAACCGGATTTTCCCTGATACGGTTTGGAAAACGGATCTGGCTCACAACACTTTTTTCTGTTAATCGATTGAAACTTCTCATCATCAAATGGAAAGAACAGCGAAAAAAATCAAAAAATCGATCGAAAAAAATCAAGGTAAAAACCCCCAGAGACACACCTAAAATCACCATCAAGTCCCCTGAACCGCAACCCATAAAACAAGCCCCAATACCGAAACAGGAAGTATTTGACTTTATGCGCAGGGGCACCGGATTCCAGCTTCCCTCCTTAAACCTTTTGGACAATTTCGATGAACACCTTTCGTCCGCCGACGATGAAAATTTAAATATGCAGTCGAAACTTCTGGAAAAAAAACTGGAAGACTTCAACGTCATGGGAAAAGTGGTTGCCGTATCTCCGGGACCGGTTATTACCACCTTCGAATATGAGCCTGCTCCGGGAGTTAAAATCAACAAAATCGTCAATCTTACCGACGATCTTGCATTGGCGCTCAGGGCCATCAGCATCCGAATTGTAGCGCCAATACCCGGAAAAGCCGCCATCGGCATCGAACTCCCCAACGCTTCGCGAGACGTCGTAAGGTTCAAAGGAATTGTTGGATCAAGCGCCTTTGAAAAATCCAAATCCAAACTCACCATTTGCCTGGGTCGAGATATCATCGGAAATCCGGTTGTGGCGGAGCTCGACAAGATGCCCCACCTTCTGATTGCAGGCGCAACGGGCAGCGGCAAAAGTGTCGCGCTGAATGCCATGATTTGCAGTCTGCTTTTCAAATCAACCCCGGATGACGTCAAACTCATCATGATTGACCCCAAAAGAATCGAGCTCTCAAGTTATGACGGAATCCCCCACCTGATCACACCGGTCGTCACCGATGTCAAAAAAGCGACCAATGCGCTTTTCTGGGCGGTTCGCGAAATGGAACGGAGATATGAACTCCTGTCGGAAAAGCAATCAAGACATATCCGGCAGTACAATCAAAAAATCGAAAAAGAGACCAAGACCGATGATGGGACGGAATCGGAGAAACTGCCGTATCTCGTTATCCTCATCGATGAGCTTGCGGACTTGATGCTGGCAGCCTCGAGAAACGTGGAAGTCGCCCTGACCCGTCTTGCCCAAATGGCAAGAGCCGCCGGGATACATTTGATTCTGGCCACCCAACGTCCGTCCGTGGATGTCCTTACCGGAATTATTAAGGCGAATTTCCCGACCCGGCTGACCTTTCAGGTATCTTCAAAGACCGACTCCAGAACGATCATCGATACAAACGGGGCTGAGAATCTGCTGGGAAACGGTGACATGCTCTTTCTGCCTCCGGGCGCAGCCAAACTCCAGCGTATCCACGGCGCTTTTATTTCCGAAGAAGAACTTTCGAGAATTATCGAATTTTTGAAAAAGCAAAAGGCGCCCGAATACAACAAATCGATCCTGGAAACGCCGCCAAAAGAAGAAGATGAATCCAGTGAAACAGAATATGACGAAAGATATGATGATGCCGTGGCCCTCATCACAAAAACAGGTCAGGCCTCAATATCCATGATTCAGCGTCATTTGCGCATCGGGTATAACAGGGCCGCCCGTATCATCGAAGTGATGGAAAAAGAAGGCATCGTGGGGCCGTCGGACGGCGCAAAACCACGGGAAGTTCTGGTTAAAGGGTATGAGGATATTCCTTAATAGAATACCTTAACTTTAGGCACTTTAGTTCATTTTAGGCACTTCACACTTATGTGTGCATAAAATGTATAAACCCAGTCGTAGTATTTGAGAATATATATACTTGCCTGTGAATTCTCGGTCTGAACATGAAGCCCGATGAGGATCTGTTAAATACCGTTAAAGGTTTTCTGGACGCCCGTGAAGGAATGGCCCTGTATCACATTGCACTGGAAGCCAGCCGGTTCGGGCCCTGTCTGGAAATCGGAAGTTACTGCGGCAAATCGACCGTCTATATCGGTTCCGCATGCAGACAACACAACAGCATTCTCTTTTCCATCGATCATCACAGAGGTTCAGAGGAGCAGCAGCCCGGAGAGGGATATTTCGATCCCGAACTTTTCGACCTTGAGACTTCGCAGGTGGATACATTCAGGGCCTTTCGAAAGACCCTGGAAACCGCCGGGCTTGTGGATACGGTCGTTCCCATGGTATGCAGGTCCGATGTTGCCGCACGGGCATGGGCGACCCCCTTGAGCCTCGTTTTTATCGACGGCGGGCATTCTTATGAAGCGGCATATACGGACTATAATGCATGGTCCGGGCACATCATGCCGGGCGGCTACTTGCTGATTCACGACATTTTCGAAGATCCCGAGAAAGGCGGCCAGGCGCCCTACCATATCTATAAAATGGCGGCGGCATCAGGTCTTTTCAAAGAACTCCCCATGGTCGATACCTTAGGTGTTCTGAAACGGCGTGACTTAAGGGAAATTCATTTTTTCTCAGATAGAGCACAATGCTCTTGCCCAGAACAGGATTGAGGATTTTATCCAAAATTTGCGTGATCCGCGGTTTTTTCATCATATCCCATACCAGGAAACGGTGATACTGATTCACCAAGTTGCAATCGACGCGATCCGGGCCGACAAGACATTTCAGCCACCAGAACGGAGTGTGCAGGCTGTGGGCAAAATGAAGTCCCCATCTTGTCAGACCCGCACCCTGTAAAAGGCCGGCCAGCGCTTTTAGCGAATAAATGCGAACATGACCGCCGGGTGCATTGCGGTAATCGTCGGAAAGCGCCCAGCAGATTCGCTCCGGCAAATATCTCGGAACGCTGACAACCATGTTTTTCCCCGGTTTTAACACCCTGACGATTTCTGAAACGGCGATTCGGTGATGTTGAATGTGTTCCAGCACTTCAGCGCAAAGAATCAGGTCAAAAAAGTTGTCCGGAAAGGGAAGTGCACACACATCGGCCACTATAACGTCACCGCTGGCATGTCCGCCGTTTTGTTGATGACTCTTCAGCCTGTTTTTTGCATCAACAGCATCATCAAAGTCAATGTCTGCGCCAACGACTTTTGCGTCCGGGAATTTAAAGGCCGCTGTCATGTGCCGTCCTGTTCCGCATCCGACATCCAGTATTCGGCCGGTCGGCAGCCCCCCCGGATCGGACCGACAGAGCCGGTTAAAGTCGATGGTAATCACGAATGGTCTCCCTGTAAACCTCAACGGTCTTTTCAGCCGCCCGCTTCCATGTAAATCGCTCCCGAACCCTATGAAAACCGGCAAGTCCCATCCTTTGTGCCAGCTCAGGCCGGTCCATCAGGGTCAAAACAGCATCGACCAGCGCTTTTGGATTTGCCGGCGGAACCAGAATCCCGGCAGCGCCCACGATTTCCGGCAGGGCACCGCCCGTGGTGCTGATGACCGGAATACCGCACGCCATGGCTTCGCCGGCGGGAAAACCGAAACCCTCGTATAGGGACGGCACGATTGCGATACCGGCCTTTGCATATTGTCGGACAAACGCATCGCTGTCGATGGGGCCCGTAAACGTCACGCAATCTTTAATGCCAAACTTTCTGATGCAGCTTTCGATATCACCGTTTTGTCTCAGTTCACCGACAACAACCAGTTTGATGCTGCGAAACGCCGAAATAGCCGCCACAGCCTCCAGTAAATAACGAAGACCCTTTAAAGGTGTTTCGGCACTGCTGGTCACGATGATACGGTTATTTTCTCTTTTGATCTCGGATATCGGATAAAACAAATCCGTATCGATACCGTTGGGGATAACCCTGAACCGCTCAAAGGGTATTTTAAAATCCCTTCCGATGTCATGTTTCGAAGCATTTGAAACCGTGATAATGCGGGATAAGGTTCCGGCAACCTTTTTTTGCATGCCGATGAAGGAATACCATCTCAACTGCTTGATCTTTGCCCAAAACGTTCGCGCCGCTTTTACGGCCAGGTCCCGGTCGACCGTGATGGGGTGATGAATGGTGGCGATGGTCGGCATCCGGCTGTTGATCGATCTGATGCCGTATGAGAGGCTCTGGTTGTCGTGAACGATGTCGTAACTAGAATTTTTTTTCTTAAGAAATCGACAAGCCCTGAGTCCGAACGTAAAAGGTTCGGGAAATCCCATGGTGGAAACGCCCAGCCACTCCAGAAGGTTAACGGGGTCTGTCAGTTCCCTAAAAGAAGGCATTCTAAACAGGTTTTCGGGATTATAAAGATCAAGACCCGGTAGTTGAAAAAGATCGATATGTTGATCGAGCCTGGGCGCCGGCGGGCCTGTGACGACATCGACGTGATGTCCCAAATCCCTGAGCGCTTTGCTCAAATGATGCACATAAACGCCCTGCCCGCCGCAAAAAGGGTGGCTTCTGTAGCTTAAAAGACAGATGCGCAGCGCCGTTGAATTTTCCAATGATCGCATCCCTAAAAGGACCATTGAAGAGAGAGGGTGACCCCCTTGTTTTTCATATCCGCCGAAAGGTTAATTTTGACATTTTCTTTTATATGCTGAATAAACTGACCGGTTTTTTCCCGATTGTATTTATGAGCGCTCGATATCGCGCCGTATATGTTCCCGGAATAGAAACCGAACTCCACGAACGAAATGACGCCGCCGAGGGCACTCTGCCCTTTATCGAACGATTCATAGGCCGCGTAGATCAGCCCGCCGTTTAACAAAAACGCAATCAGGGCGTCCTGATAGCGTCCGCAGTAAAGATACCCAGCTCCCGGCACAATGGACAGAAACCCCGCCAATTTCGGATTCTTATGGGGGATGGCGGTTTCTTTTTCAAGCGCTGCGGAAAGCTTTTTAAGTTCGAATTTATGCCGGTTCTTGGCGCTGATTTTGTTGAAATAGCGTCTGGCTTCATTCCAGGATGCTGTTTCGATATAAATCCATCCCATCCGGTAGTAGGCTTCATCCTTTGCATCCGGGTTATGGGTGATGGTCACCAGATTGTTAAGATCGATCAACGCCTGCTCAAAGGCCTTCATTTTAATATAGGCGTCGCTGATTCTATAATACGATTTTGTTGCATATTCGGTGTCAAAATATTGCTCGGTCAATTTTTTAAAGGCGCTGACGGCTTCCTGATAATGTCCGCCGAGAAAATGGGACATGCCGATTTGGTACATTGAAAATTCCACCCGTCTGTCCTTTGGGAAAAAATAGACGAACCGCTTGTATTCACCCGAAGCCGTTGAATAGTCTTTGGTGGAAAAGAGATCCTGTGCGTACTGAAACTGCTTATCGGCACTGAGAACCATGAGGGGATTCGTTGGCGTTGGCGTGTCGCCGGCGGCAAAAGACGGACCGACCGATAGAAAGAGCGATATGAAAAACGCAAGCGGGAAAAACAGGCAAGTAGAATGGGCGCTTCGGGTGTGCATGATGATCACTGCCACCAGAAATCATTATTGCTGACAGGATCATACGTGCGCTTTTTGCCGTTAACCCAGACTGGATCCGATAATCTTGTTTCGTCCCGACCGTCACGTATGAGACGGTCCGAGCACATGATCCATCCCAGGAAAGCGCCGTGTTTTTTAATGGCCTCGCTGCAGTATTGTGAACATGTCGGATATGAAGGGCAGCGATCACCGTCGGCGCTTGAGATATACTTTTGATATATTTTGATGGGAAAAATCAGCGTATCGCCCTTTTTTGCGTTACCGTCATTTGCCGATTTAACATAATCGGGTTTCGCACCCTGTCCGGCAAAAGCGTTTGCCCCCAACACGGCCAAAACGATCAAAAAAAGAAAAAAGCGAAACAGTTTGTTCATGGTTTATCTCTGCGTAACCCTGAGGACCTCTTCTATTGTGGAAATGCCGCTGAGCACCTTGTTGATGCCGTCCTGCCGCAATGTCAACATGTTCCGATTCAATGCTTCGTTTTTAATCTGATTTGAATCAAAGGTCTTGAGTATGAAACTTTTTAGTCCGGAATCCAGGACCATCATCTCAAAGATACCCATTCGACCTTTATAACCGGTATGGAAACAGTTTTCGCATCCTTTAGCCCTGTAGATGACGGTGTCTTTGAGTTGATCACGGGTTATCCCCAAACTGTCCAAGGCTGCTTCATCAGGCGTGTATGCTTCCTTGCAGTCTTTGCAGAGAACACGTATCAGCCGCTGGGCCACTACCGCCAAAACAGAGGATGAAATGAGAAAAGGTTCAACACCGATGTCCACCAGGCGGGTAATGGCGCTGGCTGAGTCGTTGGTGTGAAGTGTCGAAAAAACAAGATGTCCGGTCAATGCCGATTGAACCGCTATTTCGGCGGTCTCATGATCCCGTATTTCCCCCACCAGGATAACATCCGGATCCTGTCGGACAATGGACCGGAGCCCCTTGGCAAAAGTAAGATCAATCTTCGGGTTGACCTGGATCTGGTTGATGCCCTGGAGTTGATATTCAATGGGATCTTCAATGGTGATAATATTGACGTCCGGTATATTGATGGAGGACAAAACGGCATAAAGCGTCGTTGTCTTGCCGCTGCCGGTGGGACCGGTGACAAGAATGATCCCATTGGGCGATCGAATCAGGCTGTTCAGAATCGCCAGTTTGTCGGATGAAAGCCCGAGATCCGAAAGTGATATCAAAGAACCCGATTTATCCAGAAGCCTGAGCACCAGCCGCTCTCCAAAAGACGTCGGCAGTGTAGACACCCGGACATCGATCTCTTGATGCCCGATTTTTACGTCCAAACGACCATCCTGGGGAAGACGCTTTTCAGCGATATTCAGGTTTGCCATGACCTTGATTCTTGAAATGAGCGCGGGTTGGAGCCATTTCGGCGGCGTTAAAAAGTCGTATAAAATACCGTCGACACGGTAACGCACTTTGAAACTGTCCTGGTAAGGTTCGATATGGATGTCGCTTGCCCGTGCTTTTACGGATTGTGAGATGATATGATTCACGAGTTTGATGATCGGCGCATCGCTGATATCGTCCAGAAGGTCTGCCTTTTCCTCCAGTTCGCTGATGATGGTGCTGCCGTTTTCTTCCATATCCTGGACAAGCTGCTCGGCGGAACCCCTGCTGAGGTCATAGGACATATTGATGGCAAATAAAATGGCCTCTTTTGTAGACAACACCGGTTTGATATCATCATAACCGAGCATCCGGACCAGGTCGTCCATGGGTTGTAAGCAGGCAGGATCATTGACCACAACGACCGACCCGTATTTGAGAGGCTCCCTTTCCGAAGTCTGCCAACCCCCGTCGTTAAAAGGTTTGTCCTCATCGGACGCCTGGGTTTTGACGATCAGCGGAACCATTATAAACTTTTTCAAAAATTGAATCGGAACATGGCTCGTAAAATCGTTTCGATATTTTTCAATGGGAAGTTCCGGCCAGAAAGGGATGTCATATTGAATGCTCAGCGCTTCAAGCAGCTGTCTTTCGGTAACTATTTTTTTGGCAAGGAGTATTTCTGAAAAATCCGTACCTTTTTCCGTTTGGATCCGCCGCGCTTCTATTAGATCTTCTTCTGAAACATTGAAACGTTCATTGAGTATTTGATAAAGACTATTATACATGCTCTTCCATGGATTGTCTGATATTAAGATACGACAAGCAAAATCTTTTTTTATTTTTTAGGGTTATTCCCGGGAATAGTAATGGTGTTTTTATACATTTCGATTTTACCGCCCGTGATCTCTTGGACCTCGTCTTTCTTGCTGTTCAAAAGGGCTTGTGCTTCTTCGGGATTTTGAACGACATGGGGTGTGATAAATATGAAAAGATTCGTCTTGTCATTCCCCGTTGACGTGGTTTTGAACAATTCTCCCAGTAATGGAATATCCCCTAAACAGGGTGTCTTGAATTCCGTGTTCGTAAAGCTGTTGTCGATAAGCCCGCCGATGACCACTGTATTACCGTTTTTGACAATCACCGTTGTATCGATGGTTCGCTTGAATGTGGTGGGGCGATCGCTCGAAACGGTATTGGCTTGTTGATCGAGTTTGGTCGACTCCTGGGAAATATTGAGTCGAACCATCCGGTCATGGCTGATCTGGGGGGTAATCTTCAACGTGATGCCCACATCCTTATATTCATAGTAACTGTATTGGTCCACCAAATTTGTGGTGGTGGCGGCCGCTCGGGTCTGAAAGGGAACACTTTTGCCCACTGTAATACTGGCTTCCTCATTGTCCGTGGTGAGAATCTGAGGTGTGGAGAGAATATGAACGTCTTGATCTTTTTTAAAGGCATTTACGACGGCCATAAGGTTGGGAAATGTAATGCCGCCGACGGTAATCGCCTCGCTGAATACCCCTAAAGAAAAACCGGATGGGTTCGGCAGTGTGGTTGACAATTGCGACACAATAGCGGTTTCCGGACTAAAACCCCCGCCGAACGCCGCATCTTTACCGCCGATATTGGTCTGACCGCCGGCTTGCCATTGGACACCGAGACTGAATTGCTTGGTTACATTCACTTCCATGATCAAACTTTCAATGTAGACCATCGACCTCGGGACATCCAGTTTCTTGATGATGTTATCCATAACCTGATAATCTTCCTTATCTGCAATGATAATCAGGCTGTTGGTGGCCTTGTCGGCGGTGATCTTGACGTTTTCCGAAACAAACGAGCCTTTTTGAGGTCCGGGCTTAGCGCCCTGTTTCGTGGGAATTTCCTGAAGCACTTTTGCCAGATCTTCGGCTTTGGCATTTTCAAGATAATAGACGTGAATCTTCCCTTTTCCTCGGGGGGTTTCCCGATCCAGCATGTTGATCAGCCGTTTTATCCTCAAGGTCTCCACTTCGCTGGCCAGAACGATCAATGTGTTGGTCCGCTCGTCCGCCACAAATTTGGGGACCGAAAACGCGCTCGGAACTCTTGTCTTTCTTTTTTCCTGGAAAATGGAGTCGAGGATCTTGATAAATTTTGTAGCGTCGGCATGCTCCAGTGGAATGACCGAAAGCTCCTGTCCCATGCCCGCCACGTCAATGGTATTTAGAATTCTAAGCAGCCGCTGGATGTTTGAAAGAACATCCGTAATGATCAGCATGTTCGTCGGCGGATATGAAAGGATTACGCTGCTTTTGGAAACCAATGGCGCGAACAGCCTTTTGATTTCATCGGCGCTGGCATATTTCAACGGCACCAGTTGCGTCACCACTTTGTCTTCCGGAGAACGCGCCTCTTTTTTGAGCAGCGTTTCGATATCTTTCGATCGCGCATCAGGGGATGGAATGATTTTTGTCACGTCACCGGCTTTTACGGCGGTGAACCCGTGCACTTCCAAAACAGATTCAAACACCTTATAGGCTTCTTTTACGGAAATCCGGCTGGGCGAAATGATGGTGACTTTTCCTCTGACCCGCTGATCAACGACAAAGTTTCTGGAGGTCAATTCACTGATAAACTTTATAAAGACATTAATATCGACGTTGTTGAAATCGATGGATATGAAGCGTTGCGAATCCTTATCCGCCGGGGTTGCTTTTTGTCTGGTCGGTGATGTACCGGTCTTTGGGGAAGTTTCGGCGCGAACATATATTGACAGGCTCAACGCCAATGTCAGCACAATAGCAGTGACGGCGTATCGAATAATTTTTGAAGCGCTGTTGGTTAATTTCATTATTTCCAGATCTGAAGCAATATTTTTTTAAAACCCGATATTGAGCAGTTTATAGATGGTGACGCTATAAAAAAATAAATTCGACCGCCGAACCTGAACAAATTTTTGAAACCTAATAAATATATCATATATTTATCGTTTATTCAATATGATAGTCAATGGTTTTGGGGCGTCCCCTTCGTTTTATCTCCAGCTGAACCTTCGTAGACGACTGCAGATTTTGATAAAGCTTGAAAACATCATCAACGGATTCAATAGGTTTACCGTTCGCGCCCACGAGGATATCCCCGCTTTTCAAGCCCATATTGTAAAATATGGAATTTGGCCTGATGCCTGTCAAACGAAGGCCGTCCGGTTTTCCATTTCTGAAGTTGGGTCGTATTCGGATCTGTTTCATCAGCGTATTGACGTTTCTGATGGCGGATTCCATCTGTGAGCGGTTTACGGCAATACTTTGTGATCCTTCCGGGCTGCGTGCCGCGGTTTGGGGATTGAAGCTTGTCGACCCCTGGCGATCTTTCTCAATCTTTAAAATTTCGTCTTTGCCGTTGACGTTGAGCACGACTTTTTCTCTTAAAATCATTTTAACGATCGCGTTTTGAACGGTATCGCCGACCCTGAAAAGATTCTGTTGTTTGGTTGCGGTGTCCTCGATGACGGCATAGGCTTCCTTTTGGTCGCCGGTAATCGTTCCCAAAAGATCCAGCTTTAGATCCGTAGGTTCGAGATTTTCGATATTCAGCTTCTCGGGTTTGCCGCCGGCTCCTTTTTGAGTTTTAAATAGATTGCGCGCGGCGACGGCGCTGTAAAAAGACAACGGGTGCCGGGTTTCATTTTCCTGGGGAACAGGTTGCCTGCTGGCGGCTTTTACGGGACGGCCGGCATTCACACCAGCTGTTACCATCGTGTAAAATGCCTTTACGCTAAAAAAAACAACCCCTGCTACTAACAGGAAATTCAGTAAGTTAAGGTATCGCTTTACGGGCCACATATGTACAAAAATCCTGACGCTAAGGATCAGATTTAAAGTGCATCAACAAATTGTAAAAGTACAACTTTTGTGCTTAAAAACTGTGTTCGCTCAATCCGATCATTTGTAAATTCTGCCTAGTTCATATAAAATCGCGGTTGATCCAATGATCCATAAATTCGAATTCGAACCACTTTTTTGGACAGTATCTTTTGGGGCAATAAATTTGCCGGAAGGTCCTTGCCCAGCTTTTCTAAAAATTCCGGCATGGGCTTAATCAGTCCCGAAAGTCTCAAGCGGCTCTGACTCAATGGCTCATTGAGATTGACAATGCCAGAAATGCTGCCGTTGAGCTGATCGCTTTTCATGGTGCATCGTTTAATATTAATTTTCTCATTTTTAATGGTTATATTGGTTTCCAGTTCGGTAAAAGGTATGTTTTTTTGTTTGAGTATCGGCATTAAGATTTCCAGCTCACCGTCTGAAATAACCAATCCGGCGTCCAGTTCTCTGTCAGAGCGTCCGCTGTTGCGGTATGTCACAGTGCCTTTAAGTGATCCGGTAACTTTGCGGCCGAGAAAATGTTTGACGGCAGCGATATCTTTGATCTTGATGCCGGCAAGTTTTATCGCGATCACAGCCTGATGATCCGGCTTTCTTTTGTCAAACTCTCCCCTGCCCTCCAACCTGCCTTCAAAGGCGCTGCCCGTGAAAAAAAAAACGATCCTGGAGCGAAACAAGGACAAAAAGCTGGGAACAATTTTTAAATTATCTGTTTTGAGCACCTCGGTGCCCAGATAATACACCCTTGCGTCATGCAACGTCAAACCCAAAGGGAAGGCCAGGCGGACGCGGTCAACATCGACGTTTATATCGGAATTGACCCTGTTTAGACGAGAGGTCACATAAGTCGCAACAGTATCCGACGGAAACAGAATGTACAGGAAAAAGACTGTAACCGCTAAAATATAGATGCCGTATAGCAGTTGATTTTTGCGATTCATCATGATTTCTCAAGGGTTTCAACCTGAAGGACAGCGTCGATAAATCCTTCCGGTTTGCCCGCTTTTACAATGGAAAGCCGCCTGACGCGAACCATGTTATTGGAGGTTTCAACCGAATACAGATAAGTGGTCAATTGCTGCAATGTCAAACCTTGAATTTTCATTTCAACCTGGGAAATTTTATACGGACTGTTCTTCTGAACAGTGGTTGAGGGTTTCATGTATGTTACATATTCTTTTATTCCTGCCTCTCCCGTAAGCTTGTCAAGGAAAGAAAATAGCGTGAACCCTTTTTCCCTGCTGGCAAAACGCGCGCTTGCCGAACGGGTGCTTTTTTCTATTTCGCTGTAATCGGACTTTAGGGTCATCATCTCACGAAGCACGTTTGTTTTGACCTGAAGTTCTCTTTTCAAACGCTTTCTTTTGTCGATAGACGGAAAAACAATAAATTGGATGACAATAAAGACAAGGATAGCCCCTGACAGCGCGTAAATGGAATATCTGTCTCTTTTGGTCAGTTTTTTTATCATATTACAGGTTCAGTTTAAGGTTAAAATGTATCCGTTTATCGGACTTGTCGATGTTGGCGGAGCTGATCGTAATTTTCTTGAACAAGCCCGATTGTTCCAGCCGGCTCTTGATATTGTCCACTGAATTAAATGTATCGGTATCCCCTGAAATAACAACACTCTCGGATCCCAAAACAAACCGTGTCAGGATCAAATCCACATCTTTGGGTATACGCTTGCTCAGCGTATTCAGTATATCGATGGCCAAAGGTTGAGCGTCGGTTCCGCCGGGGAATAGCGCATCTTTTTTTGCTTCGCGTATTTCGACCCGCATCTGTTGGACAGGATCGACAACTCTTTTAACCTCAGGGAATGTGGACGTAAAAATTTCCGTTATCTGATGATTCAGACGGGTCACTTCCTTCCCCATCAGATATGAATCAAAAGAGAGGTTAAAAAATGCCAATGCCAGAACCAGAAAAAGAAGAACGCCGGATTGAATCAGGTACTTTTTATTTTCCTCCCAGAATTTTCTTGAAGCAAAAGGACCTTTTCGAAAATTAAATCCTTTCGTTCCTTCGATTTCCATCAGCGCCAGAGATAGCGGGTTATCCATCAAAAAAGGGGTCCAGGATCGCGGCGCTGCCTGTTGTTTTATCATATCCGTGTATCGCAATATGTCCGTCCGCTCGACGGGAAATCCCAAAGCTTTCTCCATATCTTGATCAAATCCCAGATCATCAATACCGGATCCGGTAATAAATGCACCGTCAGGTTTAAACTCAAATCCGATAATCTTTTCCGATGCAATAAGCGTTCGCCGTATATTGCTGCAAAGCGAATGTATTTTATATGGACGGGCTGTCGATAGTATTGGGAACGTTCGTATCAAGCAGGTTTTGCCCGAAAAAATAAAAAAAATTGAACCCTTATTTTTATCTATATCGACAAACAGCCAATTTTGTCCTTTTTCCAAATAGTTGGCAAGAAACATGGCGGTCGAACAACCGCCGACGGTAACGATCTCGGGTTCAATATTAAAACCGGCAAGCGCATCCAAATAAAATTGCATCCTGGATTTTTCCACCGCAGCGGAGATAAGGTTTTTGGCGCCTGTATTTTCATGTAATTCCAAAGGAATAAAATCGACGATAAGGTCTTCTATGGCAAACGGAAGGGTAGGTTCAAGTTCATAGGGCAGAACTTTTCTGATCTTTTTTTGTCCTTTAAACGGGACTTGAATATTTCTGAAAGATACCTCGTCGGCAGGAAAGGAGGCCACGCAAATGGAACCGGTTATATCCATCTGTTGGGATATGGTTTCCAGGGATGCGACCCAGCTGCTTCCATCCTCATCCCGATCAGGTGTCGGAACATGCGCTTGGGCTTCTATCACGGTGCCCTTGATGCTGCTTTCAACTACGACCGCTGAAACGGCATCATGCCGAATATCTAGTCCCAGGATCTTTCTGCTCATGGCGTGATCTGTTTTAGTCGTGTTAATTTAAATCAAAAAAAGTGCGATTATGATAACATATGAACCAAATGTCAAGTTGCGTATCCTGATCTATGATTCATCGAAAAAACCCGGCAGTTTTTCGGTACTGCCGTAATGTTTTTGATGATCTTATTTTGCCTTGCCCCGATTGCCGTCAAGACGAATGTATTTACTCGACATCCCATCGCAGAACGCGGCATATCCACTTTCCGGTTGTATCATTTTTTTCACGGTGAATTATCGCCGTGATCTTCATTTTCATTTCCATTAGCGTTGCGGTAGATTCAATATGGTAGATATCGCTGGCTATGGTAATCAGATTTGGATCGATGGTAATATCGGCCATTCCCGGTACGCTTTTATACCACTTGGGGCTTGTAAGGACATGGACATATCCGGAATCGGAAGTCTCGCTGCGATAATCGAACAAGACTTGTGCAAAATCTTCGCTTCCCGCGGGCAAAATTGCCGCAAGCGTAGGCAGATCCGCTGTATTGATGTTTATTTTCCCGTCATAGGTGAAGGAATTGTCCCCGGATTTAATTATCCCAAAGACGGTGATGTATCTGGAAAGCCCCCGCTCTCCTCCCGTACCTTGAAAAAGCGCCGGTGTCACACCTCTCACAAGCTCAAGCTCTTTGATATTGTCGAAAGGGGCGTTTTTACTGGAATACGGTGGATCAAGATCTTGATAATACTCCGATTCGGCGCCGTTTAAGCCCGTAATGGCATCGTCGTCTCCGGAGTCTATCCAGTCTTTAACAGAGTCGATGATCGTCATCGGTTCCATATCTTCAAACACATCATTTTGACCGTCGTTTTGAAGTTTTAAAAAATTTAAAAATCGCTCCCACATGACCTTTTGAGATTCATTGAACTGCCGTCCTCCGGGGTATTGAACCAGACTGTTGATCTGAATTTTACCGAGTTCATCGCTGATGGATACACTGACGCTTCCATTTTCAAAGGGAATCTCACTGAGAATCTCTTTACGTTTATCGGCATTGGCCCAGTTTTCCTGAAGTGAATCTGAATCCGAATCCTCTTTGTCTTTGATCAGCATCGCTTCGGCGGCATCTACACCGGACGAAGCCATATGCATCAGTGTTATCCGGTCTCGGGCGGCGGCTGCAGAGAATACCGCCGAGCGTACCTTTTTATTCATTTCAAGGGACGCCACCACCATCACGGTTGCAACGGATAGTGTCACAAGAAGGGCAATTCCGCGATTATTTTTCAGCACTTTTATCGGCATCGATCTACACTTATTTTTTCTTCTCTCGATAAACCGGTAAATCCACCAGGGTATCGAAAGTCAATGAACCCGAACTTTCGGCCAATTCGAGCTTTATGTCGATGGTCCTGGGCGTTGCGTATCCGAAGTCTTCACTATCGGAATCCCAGCGATCAAAGTCGGTGCCGTCGTCATCATAGTACTTAAATGTCAATGACTTAACGTCTCTGCACAGAACGGGATCGCCGGGTTTTTCTTTAAATTCTCCATAAGGATACAATTTGTCTGCCCGCTTGAGCACATAATTGCCGTCTTCAGCAGCCTGAACGTAGTATACGATTTCTGCGATGCCGCCCTTTTCTTTCTCTCCAAAGGATATGTGAGAAAGGGAGGTGAATCTCAACCTGGGGAAATCTGTTCCCCGAACATTGGTCGTTTCCCCGACAATCCGGTACAGCTCGGGGGATTCACCCAGTGCCGGCGGAGAATACTCCGGAGGCAAGGTCAAATGAATGGATTTCAAATCCATAACCATTCGGTTCAGACAATTTGTCGCCATTTCATAAGATGCGGTTTTCTGATCAATGATTTGGTTTCCCGAAGATACGGTGCTGTATGAAGTAAAGATCGTTGTAATAACGACGGCGAAGATAAAAATCGCAATCATGATTTCAAGCAGCGTAAAGCCGGCATTCGCACGTCGTTCCGCAACTGGCCGGCAGCGAAGCGGGCTGGCAGGGGAAAAGACATTGCCGCACAACTTTTTAAGCATTATGGTTTACCTGTAAACGACATTAAGTTATATTTTTATCAATCCTGAAAGAGCTTGTAATCCCTAAGGTCATAGGTGTATTCATCTTTGTTAAAGGAAACGGTGATATCGATTCTTTTGAGATTTTCCGCCACATTCCCGAGCTCTTTTGATTCCACATCGTTAATGACAATATTGAAGCTGTAATTCGGGAATTGATCCCCGAAATCACCGGATTCGTCCGATATATCCTTTCTGCTTTTGGATTCAAGTTCAGCCATCTTTTTTTGGGCCAGCATGGGGGCAGTTGCATAAAACCTTACCTCACTGGTCATGGCAACGGACTGGGCATGCAATTTGTACACGCTGACCAGAACAATAGCGATAATGGATATGGCGGCCATGATCTCAATCAGCGTGAAACCTTGCTGAGACGTTGTGGTCCGGTCCGGGGCCTGCTCGGCCGCGGCAGATGATTTTCTGTCCCGGGTCGGCATCATTTTCATGGGGTTTTCGGCCTTGATTTTTTGCCTTTCATCGATTTTTTTAATCCGTATCGCTCATAAAAAAAAACAGGAAAAATCCCAAGGGGGTTGTTCAACCGTCAAACCCGACATACTTTTGGTATAGACGAACCTGGCGAAAAAACGGTTCGATCACAAAAGAATACCTTTCCTTGTCGCTGTTTTCTATATGGATAATGGCTTTGTTGGAGTACCCTCTTTCATCAAAATGAATTTGGGCATCCCCCGTTGAAATTGTCTTTTGATCCGGATATTCGACATCCAACAGCCTGACGTCCTCGGGGAGTTGATACCCGCGGCTCCCATCGGGCTGGAGCCCCTCATCTGAATCCGTTTCACCGGAGATCCAGAGTTTGTTGGCATCAAAATCCACATGAAGAACATAGCTTTTTTGTTCTTTTTGGGCTTTTTCTTTTAAGCCCGGAATATTTATCAGAATCCAGCGTGAAACCGCCTTGGTGCTATTGGACAGAAAACTGCTCTGAAACTTGGGGATTGCCAAAAAAAGCATGATACTGATTAAGGAGATGACAACCACAAGTTCGATAAACGTAAAACCTCTGTATTGTTTTAAGCCAAGCATAATGGTTAAGCCGACGGGTGTTTAAATCGACGAATTCTTAAACATCGGCTTCATAAAATAAAAAGCCAAATGATTATGGTTAGTCCATCTCCCAACTTTCAATATCTTTATTTTTATCTTCACCGCCCTGGACACCATCTGCACCATATGAGATGAGATCATATTCTCCGTGAGCGCCCGGGGAAAGGTAGACAAAATCGTTTCCCCACGGATCTTTTGGAACCTTGCCCTTTTCAAGATATCCGCCGGTGCGCCATTTTTTCGGCAAAGTCCCTGTATCGGGTTTTTCCACAAGCGCTTGCAGCCCTTGTTCGGTATCCGGGTATACCCCGTTATCAAGATGGTACAATTTCAGAGCCGTCTCAATACTCTCCATCTGCATTTTGGCTTTAAGCTGTTTTGCTTCTTCGGGGCGTCCCATAATCCGAGGTATGATAAGACCGGCAAGTATTCCGAGGATTACGATCACCACCATGAGTTCAATCAGCGTAAATCCCCGACAATCCGTTTTTGCAATATGAAATCTGCTTTTCATAATAATATTCCCGCCTTTTCAAGTAATCAAACGCAAAACTCTTTTTTGCATCGTTTATCTGACAAGTTCGCTCATTTCAAATATCGGCAGACATATCGAAAGCACGATGAATCCGACAATTACCGCCATGACCAGTATCATGACAGGTTCCAAAAGCGATGTCATGGCCATGATACTGTTTTCCACTTCATCCTCATATACATCTGCGATTTTATTCAACATGCCCTCGAGCTTGCCGCTCTGCTCCCCGACCTGTATCATCTGGATGGAAAGATCGGGAAATATTTTACTCTCTCCCAACGCAACGCCCAATCCCTGTCCTTTTCCAACCTCTTTCGAAGCCGCTTCTACGGCATTGGCTATGAGGGTATTATCGGCAATATTCTTTACAATCTCAAGCGCCGGCAACATGGACACCCCATTTTCAAGCAGGGATCCCAGGGTTCGTGCAAAGCGAGCCACTGCGATTTTCTTAGCCAAAAGACCGAAACGCGGCAATGACAGTTTTGTTTTATCGAAAAAATATCTCCCCTTCACGGTTTTTCGGGCGCTGTTTAAAATGAACAGGATAGCTGCCGCAATAAGACCGATCACCCACCAGTAGGACTTGAGAATATTGCTGATATCAATCAAAATAAGTGTCGGCGCAGGGAGTGTCTGGTTCATATCCGAAAAAATGGACGTGATGTTGGGAACAATAAATGTCAAAAGGAGAAACAGGACTAAAATACCGATAAAAGACATTAAAATCGGATATGCCATGGCAGATCGAATCCGATTTTTTAATGCCTGCTGTTTTTCGGTAATGTCGGCGAGTCGATCCAATACAATGTCAAGAGCCCCTGATGTTTCTCCGGCGTTGACCATATTGACATAAAGCGGTGAAAATGTCCCCGGGAATAAAGACAACGATCTGGCGAAACTGTTTCCTTCGACGATTGAATCTTTGATCTTTGCGAGCATTTTTTTAAACGCCGGAGACCGGATTTGCGATATCAGGGCGTCCATGGCCGAAACAAGGGGAAGTCCGGCACCCACCAAAGTGGCCAGTTGTTTGGTCATCATTGAAACTTCATAGGGGCTGACACGGGACAAAGATCGCATTGTTGAAAAAGACTTGGGCTTTTTTAGTGCAGCGGTATCATGAACTTCCTTGACGGTAACCGGATAATTTTTGGATGCACGCAATTTCTGGCGGGCCGTCCGGGCACTTTCTGCATCAATGATTCCCGAGACGGTCTTGCCATTGATATCCAGGGCTGTATATTCATACACCGGCATTGTTAAAAACCTTTGAAACGTATATAAAGTATATTATAAATACGGCTAAACTTGACTGTCCCACAAAAAGTCAATATTTGCATTTCAAAATCGAAAATGATAATATCGCTATTCTTTTAGGTTTTCAAGTCTATATTGGGGATTCGACTGTCAGCCGATTTTTGGCATTGATCGGCCTGTTGATCGGTCATTGACGGGCAGCATAAAATCATTAACGAGCAGGACGAGATAAATCATGCATGAAATTCGATTTCACGGCCGTGGCGGACAAGGTACTGTGGTCGCTTCGATATTGCTGGCAAAAGCGTTTTTCAAAACCGGCTATTACGTACAGACCTTTCCTCTTTTTGGTGTGGAAAGAAGGGGTGCACCTGTTGAAGCATATCTCAGGCTGGACGAAGAAAAAATTTTAGTCCGGAGCAATATTTACACCCCGGATCATATTATCGTTCAAGACATAAAGCTGCTCGACAGCATCGATGTTACAAAAGGTCTCAAGCCGGCAGGTTCGATTTTGATGAATTCAAAGGCGGTTCCGGATTCCATGGAATCTCTTTCGAGGTTCCGGCTTGCTTTTGTTGATGCGGACCGTATTGCGGCCGAGAACGGTCTTGGAACACGCACCCATCCGATTATCAATACCGCGATGATCGGCGCTTTTGCAAAAGTTTTGGGAATGCCGCCGCTGGAGAACATTACGACGGCAATCAAAAAGGAGATTCACGTCAAGGCGGACCAAAATATTTTGGCGGCTCAACAGGCCTTTGATAGGGTGACGCTTTTCTAAGAGACCTTTGCAAAATGCTCATTTTTGTTCAAGTTTAAGGAAGGCGATCCCGCCTTGTCGGGATTAACCGCAAGAATACATTGAGTATTTTGAGGATTAAAATTTGAGCTTGACGCAGAAATTGGGCAAAAAGGGGCGTTTTGCAAAAGTCTCACTAAACCGTTGAACATCATTGAACAAGGATGATGAAAATGGCTCAAGAACCCGAGAACGGTAAAAAAATACCATTATTCATATCACGCTCGCATATTTTGACGGATGTCAACAAAACAGGCTCATGGCGCTTCGTACGCCCGATATACCGGGAAAAAACAGCGCCGTGCAGTACGGCGTGCCCCGCCGGCCAGGACATTCCCCGCATTGAAATGTTTTTCAATCAAAATCAATTTGAAGACGCTCTAAATACCATTCTTTTTGAGAACCCGTTTCCTTCGGTGTGCGGCCGCGTATGTTTTCATCCCTGCGAAAGGGTCTGTAATCGCGCGGGCCTCGATGAACCGGTCGCCGTTCACGACCTGGAACGGTTTATCGGTGATGCCGCCGCCAGAGGTGAATTGAAACCTGGACTGAAAAAGCTGCCGGCCAAGGGGAAAACCGTGTGCATTATCGGCGCCGGCCCGGCCGGAATGGCCGCCGGATATTTTTTATCACGCATGGGGTATTCATGTGACATTTATGAGGCACGATCCGAACCCGGCGGCATCTTGCGTTGGGGGATTCCCCGGTACCGGTTGCCGGAGACTGTTCTCACGTTTGAAATCGATCGGATTAAACAATACGGCCTAAAAATATCCTGCAATACACCGGTGACACATGATTTTGTAGAAGACGCCAAAAACCGTTACCAAGCCGTTTTTATCGCATGCGGTCACGGCCGATCCTTGAAAATGAATATTCCCGGCGAGCATATGGCCGATGACGGCCTTGACTATCTCAACCGTCTTCGCAAAGGAGACACCGCACCTTCGACCACAACGGCTGCGGTTATCGGCGGCGGAAACACCGCCATTGACGTTGCCCGATCCCTTGTCCGCCAGGGAACGAAAACGACTTTGATTTATCGGAGACAAAAACAGGACATGCCGGCATTTAAGGAAGAAGTGGAAATGGCCGTCGAAGAAGGCGTCACCATCATGGAACTGTTCTCTCCGGTTAAAATCGAAAAACACGACGAAGAATTTGTTATATCCCTGCAGAAGATGAAAACCGCCGGCATGGAGACGGACCGCGGCAGGAGCCGCGTCATTCCGGACGGCGGACCCGGCCATCAATTTCGAACGCTGAAAATTTTTACGGCCATTGGCGCAGAACCCGCTGATCCATGGCTGTCTCCTTTACAAAAAACCGATGCAACCTTGGATCTCAGTCACTGCACATTGGCGGATTCGGACCCGCCGCTTCTATACGGCGGCGACCTGACCAACGCCATACAAAGCGTCCCGGATGCCGTCGCTTCAGGGAAACAGGCGGCGATGGCCATCGATATTTTCTTTAAACAGGGCAGGCATGCCATTACAGACCGATTGAATTCCTGCCGGGTCGGAAATGGACCCGCACTCTCCATGGCCCGGTATATGGGCGAAAAGCAAAGGAACAGACACGAAGACGTCGTATCCTTTGAGCACATCAATCTCGATTACTTTCCCCGCGAGTCTCGGGCAGAAACAAAGACGCTGAGCCTCGATGACCGGGTTCGGTCTTTCGATGAAATCAAGACAACGCTCACCATCGACCGGGCGCTCAAAGAATCCCGGCGCTGTTTCAATTGCGGAATCTGTAACGCCTGCGACAACTGCCGGATTTTCTGCCCTGAAATCGCCGTGACGCTGCATGCCGGCGAAAGGCAGATCGATCTGGATTACTGTAAGGGATGCGGCATATGCGTCGTTGAGTGCCCGCGAAGCGCCATGGAACTTCAGGAGGAAGGATGAAAGAAGTTTTAGAAGGAAGTCACGCGGTGTCCCAAGCCGTGAGACTGGCAAAAGTTCAGGTGATGTCGGCCTATCCCATCACCCCCCAGACCCACATCGTCGAGGCCTTATCGGAGTATTGCGCCGACGGCACCATGGATGCCCGGTTCATATGCGTGGAAAGCGAGCACTCGGCCATGGCGGCCGTTATCGGAGCTTCCAGCGCCGGCATTCGGACCTTCACGGCCACATCTTCGCAGGGACTGGCCTTGATGCACGAACTCCTCCACTGGGCGTCTGCGGGCCGCCTTCCCATCGTCATGGCCGAAGTCAACCGGGCCCTGGCGCCGGGATGGAATATTTGGATGGACCAGACGGACAGCCTGGCCCAACGGGATACCGGCTGGATACAGCTTTACTGTGAGGATGGACAGGAGGTGTTGGACACCGTGCTTCAGGCGTACCGTCTGGCGGAAACCGTCAATCTGCCGGTGATGGTGGTTCTCGATGCTTTTTTCCTGTCACATACTTTTGAGCCCGTGGATATTCCCGGGCAGGACTTGGTGGACCGTTTTCTGCCGCCGTTTTCACCGAAGATCGCTTTGGATACATCGGATCCTTTTGCCATCGGCCAAATGGCGCCGCCGAATGTATATATGGAAATGCGACGGGATGTCCAAAAAGCCATGGAACAGGTATTGGATATTTTTTCCGGCGTCGAACAGGAATTTTTAAATATATTCGGACGGACATATGGTCCGGTTGAAAGATTTTATTGCGATGACGCCCGGATCATTATGGTGGTCACCGGAACGGCGGCAGGCACCTGCCGTCAGGTTATATCCGACCTCCGTTCCAAAGGGGAAAAGGTCGGTATGCTCAAGCTCAAAATGTTTCGGCCGTTTCCCGTAAATCTCATTCGGGAAGACCTCGGCAGGGTCCAAAAAATCGCAGTGGTCGACCGGAACTTTTCATTCGGCGCCAGCGGTATTTTTGCCCAGGAAATCAGAGCGGCTTTGTGCAACCATCCCGGACATCCTCCGGTGTTCGGATATATTGCAGGGCTCGGCGGTCGGGATGTGACCGTTGATACGTTATCTGAAATTTACTGGAAAACAAAAGAGAGCGACGCCCCGGAAGATGAAAGCGTATGGGTGGGACTTGTAAATTGTTGATTGAAGATTGAAGGAGGAGCCTCAGCTATGGGGTTTGTTCGCCTCTGGCGCGATCACACAGCTTGGTAAAGGTGGAGAGGGTGAGAAGAATGGCAGGATATAATATTCCGGATACGGATTATATGGTGTCCGGGCATGTGGGATGTCCCGGATGCGGTGCAACCATCGCAATGAAATTTGCGTTGAAAGCAATGGGTGAAAAAACCATGGTGGTGATTCCGGCCTGCTGCTGGGGCGTCATCGCCGGACCTTATCCCCAATCGTCCCTCAAGGTGCCGATTCTTCAGACCGCCTTTGCCACAGCGGGGGCGACCGCCAGCGGCTTGAGGGCGGCGCTGGATATGAAGGGAGATTCCGAAACCACGGTCATGGCATGGGCCGGTGATGGCGGAACCTTCGATATCGGGATACAGGCCTTGAGCGGCGCGGTGGAACGCAATGAAGATTTCATTTATGTCTGTTACGACAATGAGGCTTATATGAATACCGGTGTACAGCGAAGTTCCGCCACGCCTTTCGGCTCGCGTACGACCACGACGCCGGGAAAAGGGTGGAAAAAGAACCGGAAGAAAAACATGGTTGAGATACTTGCCGCCCACCGCATCCCTTATGCCGCCACCGCCAGTATCGCCTATCCGGAAGATATGATCCGAAAGTTCGATAAAGCCCGGCGCATGAAAGGCGGAACAAGATTTATTCATGTATTTGCCACCTGTCCGACAGGATGGCGCATCCCATCGGAAATGTCCGTCAAAATCGCCCGGCTTGCGGTCCAGTCCAATGTTTTCCCCTTGTATGAAGTTGAAAACGGCGTAAAATATACGATCAATGTGGAAGGGAGTCGGCCGGTAGCGGATTATTTCAAGATCCAGGGCCGCTTTAAACATTTAACCGATGAAGATTTTGAAAAAATCCAAAATATGGTGGACAAAGATTGGGAGCTTTTACTGCGCAAAACATCCTATTTTGACAGGCTGACTTAAAAATGTATAAATTTTTTTTCGGCTTTAGGGAAAACCCGTTCAAGCTCGTCCCGAATCCCGCCTATCTCTTCTTGAGCAGGAGTCATGAAGAAGCCCTCGCCCACCTGACTTACGCCGTTTCCCAGGGTGAAGGGTTCATGGAAATCACCGGCGAGGTCGGAACCGGCAAGACGACCCTGTGCCGGGCCTTTCTCGAAAACCTGGACCGGGATACGACTGCGGCCTATATCTTTAACCCGAATCTCAATTCAGTGCAGCTCTTAAAATCCATTAATGATGAATTCGGCATCCCCTCGAATGCAAAGAACGTCAAAGACTTGATCGACACGCTGAACGCATTTCTTATCGAACAAAAAACAAAGGGTAAAAAAACCATCCTTTTGATCGACGAGGCTCAGAATCTGACCAATGAAGTTTTGGAACAGTTGCGTTTGCTTTCCAACCTTGAAACCACCAAAGATAAGCTGCTGCACATCATACTGGTCGGTCAGCCGGAACTCGAAGAAAAACTCAATTCTTACGAACTCAGGCAACTGGAACAAAGAATATCCTTGAGTTGCCGGTTGATCCCCCTGAATCTCAAAGAAGTTCAAAACTATATTCAACATCGAATCCATGTCGCTTCCGAACAAACAGATATCCGTTTCGATGCGGCGGCCTACCGGTCGATTTATGAATATTCCCGGGGCGTTCCCCGGCTCATCAATATTGTCTGCGACCGTGCGCTTCTAACGGCATTCGGCCTTGATCAGCACAAAATTACAAAAGGCATCGTCGGGGCAGCCATCAAGGAACTCACGAACAGAGAAAACATGGATGGCAAGGGCTTTGGAACACGGAAAAAAGCGATGCTTTTCCTTTTTATCCTTTCCTTGATATGTGTGCTGCTGATTTTTTACCGATCCGGCTCCTTTGGAAACCTTAAGATATTGAATGGATTTGCAGTCAAAAAGCCCGACATCCGTTCTCGCGATTACACAGTGTATCCGGTTCCCGCCGATACGGTTCCCGCGCCGAATCCGCTCGTCCCGGCAGAAGAACGCCCCGATGCGAAAAAACAGGTTGCCGGCAACAGGTTGCCGGATCCCGAAAAAGCAACACCGGCCCCGGATTCTCCAAATCCAAAAGAAAAGATAACAGAAAGCGCTGCTGCCGCAACAACCGAAGCGCAGCCGGTCCGAAATTTGGCAAATACTCTTAAAACAATGAACAGGATCTCTTCAAGGCAAGCAGCCATTAAAGTTGC
>JAJDND010000156.1 GCA_022340885.1 Desulfobacterales bacterium
GGCAGTAAGGTTCATATCAAAAAATTTTAAAATGCGACGTAAAGCCAGATAAATTGTATGAAAAGTCCTACACAACAGCAAGGAGTGAAGTTTCTCTCACTTGAATCCTTTTTGCATGATATGCATTCAGAAAACAACGCACAAGATACAATAGTAATGTTACCTTAATTGAGTGAAAATTGAGGATGCCCCAGATCCAAGGCGACCGAGGGTGAAGCTGTAGTCATCTACCGCGAACCCTCGGCCACGAAGGAGATGGGTATTCTCGGTTTTCCGCTATGAAGTAATTGTCAAGTAATTTTTGCTACCTTCCTTATTTTTATGGAACATTTCACAAAACAAAGATGTTGATCTTATATCGAGACAGCTAGCGAAAAATCGACCTGGACGAGAATGGGCCCACAATTAGCTCGTCGGAGCCCAGGTCGATTTTTCGCGGGTCCAAAAAAAATTATCATCTTGATTTTATTATTACACAAATCCTTGTTTATGAATTAAAAAGACAACCGATTATGATCCGTTCTTCAATCCGCTATTCGTACTTATCGTACAGTTTACCTTTTCTTTTTTATAATGGCGCTGACAAACCCAAAGACGTACACTTGGCACAGAAAGCCGACCGTCATGCGCCATAAGCTGGTATGAAAATACGATCTTAATCAAAACCGGTTGAAGTGCCTTTTAGATTTTACCTTTCTTTAACTGATTCAAACTATTTAAAAAAAACAAATCAATGACAATCATTATTCTACCGTGCCAAACATGTAAGCCTGCCGGTTTAAAAGCAAAGCTCGCAATCGGATAGCCAACTTGCGCGCAACAGCTACAATCGCTTTCTTCCGGCTTCTGCAACGTCTATATACACGTTGAAATTTATTCTGTAGTACCGGATCATAACGGATGGCAACCCATGAACACTCAACCAACCAGGACCGCACCCCCCGGTTGCCCTGCTTGGTGATATGTCCTTTACGCTCTGTTTCTCCGGACGAATACTCACTGGGAATTAAGCCCAAAAAGCTGGCAAAATCCTCCTTGCGTTTAAAACGTGTTAAATCACCCCATTCAAGCGCAAGACGGATCGCAGTGAAAATGCCAATACCTGGAGCACTTTTTAAAATCTGAACGGTTTCTTTATATGGTTTGCTTCTGGCAAGTGTAATCAACTGACGTCGAAGTTCCTTTCTTATTTGCCATAAATGTTCCAACTCTCTTATCACTATACCAAAGCAAAAGCGTAAAGAATCCGACAGATCCATTCGATTAAGCCGATCTTTCAATTGTCGATATTGAACCTGATCCCATCTGCCGGGTCTAAATTGCTCATCAAGCCCATGAAACTCTAATGTACGGCGTATTCTATTGCAAACTCTTACGATATCACGCTGAACCTGACCATATGTCCTTGATATTTGCCGGTCCTCTCGCAACTGTTTGTCGGGGACAAAACACTTGCGGTAATCTTTATTTTCAAGATTCTTGGCCAGCCGCCGACAATCAATCCGATCATTTTTTTTACGCTGGCACTTTTCTTCTGTGACGGTATGCGGCGGTGTCACGATACAGTTCCATTCGTCTGATGCTAATCGATCATAGAGATTAAACCCCTGAAACCCAGCCTCATATATCAAATGAATCTTGCACTCTGGGAATTTGTTTTGAAAATAGTTACGTAAAACTTCATATTTTGCCGGCATCCCGGTTTGATGGACTATCACCCCTTGGCTGCGAACGCAAAGCTTCCAGGTTTTCTTTGAATCTTCAAGACCAACAAAAATTTCCTTTTCTTTTAAGATGAACTTTTGTACCTTTCTCATGAGGCTGCCTCCTTCTTTTATGGTTATTGGTTCATTATTAGTTTGAAGAAGGTAGCCTCAGTTATTCAAAGTATCAAGGTTATCCCTTAAAGAATTACTTACATAGTAAACCCGAAGGGTAAACAAAACCGATATAAAATTGCAGAATTCATATCTAACTGTTGGCAGAGATATAATACTTTGTTCAAATCAAAGGAAGATACATTTAAATTAATGCATTATAATCCCTATCGGTTTTGTTTACACTCATTTGAGGTGGGATTTTCGATGTGGGTTCAAATTTAAATTCGATAAAACAGTATTCGTATCACATGGGTTTAACCGTGCTGGCCTGGGGGCCTTTTTCCCCTTCCGTCTCGACGAATTGAACCCTTGAACCGGCATCGAGATCGTTGAATTTTCCGCCCAACACGGAATTCTCGTGGAAATAGATTTCTCTGCCCTCGGGAGTCGCCAGGAACCCATAGCCCTCTTCCGGAAAGATTTTCGCAATGATTCCAAAGGGCTTCTCTTCATGATATTTAACATCTCTTCGCTGCTGACTGATAAATTGATCCAGCCGGCGATGGGCCCTTTCAAAGGCGCGGTTGATGGAAACATAAAGGTCCTCGTGGCGTTCTTTTTTCACCTGAATCTGACTGCCGGGTACAGTGACGTTAATGCGAACATTGTAAAGCACTCCCTTGGTCTTGCGCTGATGAGGTGTCTCAAGCACGACCTCGCAGCGAACGATGTTGTCATAAATACGATCGAGCTTTTCGGCCTGTTCGCGAATCGCAGATGCGATGGCATCCGTCAATTCAAAATCTCGAGCAGTAATCTGAAGCGGAATCTTCATGCTTTCCCCTCCTTTACTTTCACAGTCTGATTATATTCGTACAAACGGGATATATGGGTTATTCCGTTTTGAAAAACCCGCCCCTCCCCTGCAATGCAAATGAACAACAATAAAATATCAATAATATTTTTTATAAATCCTACCGATTCAAAGCAATATCATATTTTTTCATTTTTTTGTACAATAAGGTACGGTGTATTCCCAGAAGTCTTGCGGCCCTGGCTTTATTGTTGTTGCTTTCTTTTAAGGCAAAATGAATGGTTTCTATTTCTGTCTTGGCTTGCAAGTCCTTCAACGACGAACGATCCTTCGCGGCGGATTTCCGACTGTTTCGATATAGATAAAAGGGAAGATCCTGAAGGCGGATCGTGCTGTTTTCAAGGGCCGACATCGTCCTTTCCAGCACATTGGACAATTCCCGCACATTTCCCGGCCATTCGTAATGCTTCAATGCCGTTTCCGCCGTTTTGTCCAGTTTTACTTCTGGGATATTCGCTTCCGCGGCCATTTGTTTGAGCATCCATCGGGCGATATGGTTAATATCTGTTTTTCGCTCACGAAGCGGCGGGATATGCAAGGGGATTACGTTGAGGCGGTAGAAAAGGTCTTTGCGGAATCTGCCGTCGGCGAGCATTTGCTCCAGATTTTGATTGGTAGCGGCGATAACCCGTAAATTCG
>JAJDND010000157.1 GCA_022340885.1 Desulfobacterales bacterium
AAGTTGTCTTCTTCATATTTACTCGCGCATCAATAGAACTGATTCGCCTGGAGCAGACGGAATGAAAATCACGGTTTCTCGTAAGAGACTGTAGCTGTCCGAACCTCAAATTAGCCGCTGCTCATGCAATGCGTTGTCCACGCTTTTGATATCTTTTATGGATCACAGGTTCTTGAAGGCTATAAAATTGTTTGATAACTCCAAGTAATCTGTAAAATTTAGATTTTAAGCGAACCACTATATGTTGGACATCGCCACCGCAATGCAATTGGCTGACAAGGTAATCGGCCTGTAACAAATTTAAATATATAAAGGAGGCAAACCAATGAAATACGGAGCACGCAACCGAATCAAAGCTAAAGTGAAAAGTGTCAAAAGCGGCGATGTAATGTCGCTTGTAAAATTCGATGTCACCACACCACATGAAATGGCGTCTGTCCTCACCACGGAATCAGTCGAGCACCTCCAACTTGCACCGGGAGACGAAATTGAATTGGTGATCAAGGCAATCCACGTGCTGCCAGTAAAGGATTAGATTTGGATGGGGTCGGGCCACAGTAATAATCTGGTATAATGAACAATACGTTAAAAAGACACGCCTTGCAGAGGCTTAAACGCACATTTTCGGCATCCAAAATGCATGTTTAAGAAAAAACGGGAACAGCTGGCAACAACAAAACGGTATTATCTTCCAGGTCAAGGAAAACAATGGGGACAAAACGGGGGCAGGTTTTCAGGCTCACCATTCGATACTGCTGGAAGCCAAATTCGAAGGATAGGCCCCGTAAGATATAAATAGAGTAAAAAATAATATAGAAATGGAAAAATTTATTAATCCACTTTCACACGGCACGAGGGGGTGAACATGACGAAAGACATACAAAAAGGGAAAGCGGAGAATACTGTTTTCGTATCTAATTTTACCGATGGAATATTAGATCCTAAGAAACAGATGCTCGGCCCGGTAAAGGACGGGGGAACAATCATTGCGAATACAGCTCCCGGATGTTGGGGGCCGATGATTACGCCTTCGCTAAAAGGGGGACATGAAGTCACTCAGCCGGTTGCCGTCGAAAATGCCGAAGTCGGCGACGCAGTGGCGATTCGTATCCGAGATATAACCGTCACTTCCGTAGCGACTGCCTCCGGGCACGATGAAATGATTGACGGTTACTTTTTGGGTGATCCTTATGTTGCCGCTAAATGTCCCCACTGTAATAAAATAAACCCTGAAACCAGAGTTGAAGGCACTGGTCCTGATTCGATCCGATGCGCGACCTGCGGCAAACCGGTGACACCGTTTCGTTTTGCACATGGCTATACGGTCGTCTTCGACAAAACCGGCCGGGTCGGAGTGACTGTAAACAAAACAATAGCCGACCAGCTAGCGAAAGATCCCAAACTGTATTCTTCTTGCCCGGACCAATCCCAGCAGGCCTCGGTTTTATTGTTCGCTCCGACCGACCTGGTGGGGGTCGTCGCCAGAATGCGACCCTTTTTGGGACAATTAGGTTCTACACCTGCCGTGCCTTTACCTGATTCACACAATGCTGGAGACTTTGGAAGCTTCCTGATCGGCGCCCCCCATGAACATGCTGTGACAGAGGAGCAATTGGAGCATCGCACCGATGGGCACATGGACATTGACGCTGTCCGTGTTGGTGCCATTTTGCTGGTTCCGGTAAAAGTTCCGGGGGGAGGCATTTATCTCGGTGACATGCATGCTTTGCAGGGAGATGGAGAGATCGCTGGACATACCATGGATGTGGCAGGAACAGTTACGCTGCAAATTGAAGTGGTCAAAGGATGCCGGCTCGACGGGCCTGTGCTGTTTCCTCTGGTCCAAGATCTGCCTTATCTGGCTCGGCCTTTTACCGCGGAAGAGATACAGCGTGCCCGAGCATTGGCGAAAAAGTGGGGCTTGATGGAAATAGAAAAGAGCGCCCCTATCTCCGTCATCGGCACCGGAGGAACTATCAATGCCGCTACGGAAAACGGTCTCAATCGCGCGGCGGCTTTACTTGACATGAGTGTTGCAGAAGTTCGAAATCGAGCGACGATTACCGGTGCAATTGAGATCGGGCGTTTGCCCGGTGTCGTTCAAGTAACATTTCTGGCCCCATTGGCCAGTTTGGAGCAGGCCGGCTTACTACCTTTCGCTAATGAAGTGTATAACCTCGATTGAAACCGTGAAAACAAATGGAATTTTAGGGATATGCAGCTATAATATTTTGCTCAGGAAATCCTGAGTGCGCTTTTCCCTGGGGTTGCTGAACATCTCTATCGGCGGCCCCTGTTCGACGATGAGACCGTCATCCATAAAGATCACCCGATGTCCAACCTCCCGGGCGAAACCCATTTCGTGGGTAACGACGAGCATGGTCATTTGGCTCTTGGCCAGGTCCTTCATGACGGCCAAAACCTCGCCCACCATTTCCGGGTCCAGAGCGCTCGTGGGTTCATCAAACAGCATCACGATGGGATTCATGGCCAGAGCTCGGGCAATGGCAACGCGCTGCTGTTGTCCGCCCGATAACTCGTCGGGATAGGCATCGGCCTTGTCACGCAGCCCCACGCGGTCGAGCAGCTTAAATGCCCGCTGGTGAGCCTCCGCCTTTTTCATCTTCAAGACTTTGATCGGCCCGATGGAAATGTTTTGCAGCGTTGTCAAATGGTTAAACAGGTTGAAATGCTGAAAAACCATACCCACTCCTTTTCGGATATGATGCAGGTTGGTCTTGCTGTGAGTTATCTCAACGTTGTTAACGAAGATTTCACCACTTGTAACCGTTTCCAGCCCGTTGATCAACCGAATGAAAGTGGTTTTGCCTGATCCCGAAGCACCTATGATGACAACCACCTCTCCCTGTTTGACATTCATGGATATATCTTTGAGGACAACGTGTTCGCCGAAAGCCTTGGAAACGTTCTTGGCAATAACCATATCTTTGTTATCGTCTGGCAATTTGAAACTTCCTTTCTAAATATCCGGACAACGCCGTCAAACTCAGGATCATGGCCAGATAAATGACAGCCACGGCGGTCCAAATCTGCAGTGAGGAAAAGGTGGTCGAAATGATGATTTGCCCCTGCCGGGTCAACTCATTTATGGAAATGACCGACAACAGGGAGGTGTCCTTGATGGTTTGGATGAACTGGTTGACCAGGGGCGGTATCATGCGTTTGAAGGCTTGAGGCAAGATGATGTAGCGCATAGTCTGAAAAGTGTTCATGCCGATGCTCAGAGCTGCCTCGGTTTGGCCCCTTTGAATCGAGAGAATCCCGGCGCGGATGATTTCGGTAATGTAGGCGCCTTCGTTGAGGGTGAGAGCGATGATACCGGCTACCGGCGTAAAATAGGGATCGAACCAGTGATGAAGAGGCAGAATCATCGGCATTGCAAAGTAGACATAGAAAATCTCGACAATGAGGGGCAAGCCTCTGAATATGTGTACATAGGTTTCGCCGACCTTGCGAAAAATCCTGGAATTGGACAGTTTACACAAGGCAAAGAAGAGACCCACCACCGTTGCGAGAAAGATGGTAGCGAGGGAATAGTAGAGAGTCAGTTTGGCGCCATAAATGAGTTCAGGCATTGAATCGCGTATAATACCATAAAAATCCATCGAATTACCCTATGATTGAAGTGGATCCATGAGTCGTGTCTGGCCCGTTTTTGGACTCCCTATTCCGCAAGCATGAGGCGGCTGTCCGAGAATGGTTTTGGGATGCGTTTTCTTTATTCTTACGAAAGCCGCAAACAGGGGCGATGAATCAATCGCCGCTGTTTGCGGCGGTATGACGTTTGTGCGCAATTCTCGGACAGGCTCCCGGTGTTCTCCGGCAAGGAGAGTCCCCGGAGGTTCGATGTTGTTGATTTAAGCCAACCGTATTGACCCCGGGAGTCGGTCCGGAGGCTGCCTTGCGCTCCTTTGGAACGCATTGCGGTCGGGTGAGAAATCTGGGGCATGAATCAGAGTTTGAGGGGCCGAACGGCCTCTCTGTCTTTATTTTTCGATTTTGACAAGGCCGTGTTCATCCTGTTCGAAATAGTGTTTGTATAGTTTGGCATATTCACCGCTCTTGTAAACTTTAAAGAGACCGTCATTGATTTTCTTCAACAGCCAGGGATCTTTCTTGGTTACAGCAATCCCGTAATCTTCACCGGTCAGCAGCTTGCCCACTACGTGCACATTGGGATGGGTCTTGGCGTAGTTCAGGTTGACCGGGTTGTCGAAAACGACTGCATCGGCGCCACCGTTTTGCATCTGATTATAGGCATCGTCAATATTGGTGAATCTTTGAACTTTAACGCCAGCCTGCTTGGACATCATGAGGTCGGAGGTGGTGCCCAGTTTGACGGCGACGGTTTTGCCATTCAGGTTCTCCAGGGAGTGAACCGGGCTATTTTTTTTCACCAGTATCGACAAACCGGAATGATAGTAAGGATGTGAAAAATTGACTACTTTTGCTCGTTGATCGGTAATGGTGATACCGGCTACGGCGACATCAATGGTGCCGGTTTGCAGTGCGGGTATCAGACCTTGAAAATCCATGGTTCTCAGTTTGATTTTCAGGCCTTCCTTTTTGGCTACGGCGTGGATGAGATCGATATCGAAGCCGATCACTTTGCCGTGTTCTTCCATTTCAAAAGGAGGAAAAGTCGTATCGGCACCGACGCTAATCACCTTCTTGGGTGAATTTTTTGCCAGACTGACACTAGGAATGCTCAGAACAAATCCCATACAAAGAGCAATAAGCGCTATAATATATTTTTTCATTGTAATTACCTCCACGAAAGTTTCGGGTTCCAGGCGGTGACAGGAACGAGCTGCTCAAATCACTCGTCCGGCAAACCAGACAGTTGGTTGATAAGAATTCCCTTTTGGGAACAAAATCAGGGAAAAGATACGGTGGTGTGATGCAAAGGGGTGTACCCCAATATTTAGTACGATCAGGCAATCACATCAATTATTCTACTAGAAATTCAGCTATAAAAAAAATATGAACACTAATACGCACTATGTCAAGGGAGGGTTCTTGATATTGAGGCTTTGGAGCTTTTTCGCTCCACACCCGATGCGTTTGATCTGGTGATTACCAATATGACCATGCCGAACACGAGCGGGGGTAAACTGGGAGATTGGGGGCGCTCATCAGATTATAAGTTAATATATTTAGGTTCTTTTGGTATTGAAGTCTTATGCCGCGTCAATCAAGGGTGGATGCACCAGGAGCCTTACACCATATCATCGCCAGAGGGATTAATCGCAAAAAGATATTCAGAGATGATAAAGACAGAGATAATTTTTTGGAAAGACTCGGCGATATTTTGGTCTAGAGCCAAACGCCCTGCTTTGCCTGTGGATGCGAAAATTTGTCACTGCCCTGCATGCCAGAAACTGCACGGTGCCCCCATGCAGTGGGCAGCCATATCCGCTACCATCATCGTTTTTGTAATGGCCTTGACAAGGTGGGTTATCTATGCAAAAAAAATATATGATTTGAAATAGTTGCTTTAGCCCGAAACCAAGGGAGAGCATATGATTTTAAAAGGAACCCCATTCTCTATTTGAGAATGGGGTTTATCTTTTTGGGGCTGATAACGATTAGAAATCACAACAAAGGCCGGATCTGCGATCTGGAATGGATATCACATCATAACCTGCCACCTGGAGTTGAATATATCACAGCAAGTTGGCACGCATAAAAAAGAATTTTAGAGCGGGTTGTCATAGCAATTCAATGAGCATTATTTTCGAGATACCTCTATAACTATCTCAATCTCATGTAAGATTAGGTACTTGAAAGATATCGCATTTTTATAAGAATTTTATTTATATAAAACCTCGATTGAGCGAAAGTCAAGGATGCGCCAGATCCGCGGCATCAAGGGCGAAGCCGTGGTCAACTACTGCGAGCCCTTGCTAACAAAGGAGATGGTGTATCATCGACTTTCCCGCAGGGTAAACAAAATGGAGATAAATTGCTGATAACCATCATTCACCTATAGCCGCATTATATTAAGAGGTTGGAACTGCAATAAATATGAATAATATTCTTATCTTGAATGCCTCTCTCCATTTTGTTTACGATCAATTGAGGTAAAAGCGAATATAATGTATATTGTATCCGTATTGTACGGATACTTGAGAAAACCCGCTGGAAAGTCAGCGGCAAAAACGGGGCTGCATAAATCCTTGGGCTCAACCGCAGCACGCTGCGCGCCCGTATGCGTAAATTAGACATCCGAAAACCATAAATTCTCATCCCAATTTCAACCTGCCTTTATCATTTGCCATCCATAACACCA
>JAJDND010000159.1 GCA_022340885.1 Desulfobacterales bacterium
AAGATCATGTTCGATGAGATTCCAATGAAATCGCGCATTGACAAAAGGCAGACGTTAACCTAATGTTTATTAACAGATAATCATGCCCTTTATGTGCGGAAAAAACGGCGCACCTGCCAATCCATGCATTGACCGGAGAACATACAATGACAGATGACATTAAGGAACTCATCGCCGGCCGGCCGTTCTTCTGCTCATGGAGCGGCCGCAAAGACTCATGCCTGGCGCTGTATCACGCCATTCAATACGGCGGAAAGGCCCGCTCTCCCATAACGGTTCTGTCGGAAGGCGATGTAACGCCACGTTCCCACGGACTGCATAAGTCGTTGATCAATAAACAGGCTGAAAGTTGGGCGTGCAGTCGGTTTTTCGCTCGGCCTCCTGGCATCAATATGAAACAGAATTTATCTCCGTCCTTTCTATTAAAGAGATGGTTATATGCGCTATATCGATAAAACAGAAAGCGGCGGACCCGAAGTTTTGATGGTGACGGAAGGTCCGCAACCCGCTCCCGGTCCGGGCGAGGTGCTGATACGGGTGGCCGCCGCGGGCATAAACCGGCCGGACCTCATGCAGCGGCAGGGGACGTATCCGCCGCCGCCCGATGCCTCACCCATCCTCGGCCTCGAGGTGGCCGGGCAGATTGTGGCACTGGGAAAGGACACCGCGGCATGGAAGCTCGGCGATGCTGTCTGCGCCCTGACCAATGGCGGCGGCTATGCCGAATATGTTAGCGTGCCCCAGGGACAGTGCCTGCCGGTACCGGCCGGTCTCGACATGGAAGCGGCCGCAGCCCTGCCGGAAACTTTTTTTACCGTGTGGAGCAATGTGTTCGACCGCGCCGGTCTCAAAAGGGGTGAGCGGTTTTTGGTGCACGGCGGGAGCAGCGGCATCGGGACAACGGCCATTCAGATGGCCAAGTCCATGGGAGCGTGGGTCGCCGCCACCGCAGGCACGCCGGAAAAATGCCGGGCATGTGAGAAGCTGGGCGCCGACCTGTCTGTTTTGTATACACAAAAGGATTTTGTCCGGGAAATTCGCACCGCCACAAAAGGATATGGCGTGGATGTGATTCTTGACATGGTCGGCGGTGGCTATGTCGGCCGCAACCTGGATCTGGCGGCCAGAGACGGGCGAGTGGTCAGCATCGCCTTTTTGAAAGGGGCAATGGTTGAAATCGATCTGAGCCATGTACTTTTTAAGCGTTTGGTTTTAACCGGCTCCGCCTTGCGGCCGATGCCAAAAGAAGCAAAGGCCGCCATTGCCGTAAATCTCAAAACAAAGATCTGGCCGCTGATCGAGAGCCGAAAAATCCGCCCCATAGTTTTCGCGGTTTTCCCCTTTTCAGAGGCTGCCGAGGCCCACCGGCTCATGGAAAGCGGACAACACATCGGAAAAATCGTTTTGCGCGTATCCGATTTTGTGTGATTTTCTTGCCGTGATTGCAAACGATTGGAGACTTGTGAAAATGATGAAAAAAGTGTATGTGGACGATGCCAATCAAGCAAAGATAGTCTGCCCTAACTGCGGATTTGAAAAGAATTTAGATGTCGCGAACTTCAAAAACACTCATAAGCGGATGAAGGCAAAATGCCCTTGCGGAGAAGTCTTTCGGCTCTCTCTGGAATTTCGAAAGCATTCTCGCAAGAAAGTCCGGCTTCCCGGGGAATATTTTGTCATGGGAAAAACGGAAAAAGGAAAAATCATTGTCGAGGACATCTCTCTGGGCGGAGTCCGGTTTGAAAGCCTCAATCCGCATTATATTTCCAGGGAAGATAAGGTTGAATTAAAATTTACGCTGGACAATCCCATGAAGACAACCATACATGCGCCCGTGAAAATAAAATGGATCATCGATCGCAATGTCGGGGGACAGTTCTTCGATCCAAAATCAATCGAGAAGGATTTGGGAACATATCTGCAAGCTTAAGTGACTTCGATCCGGAAAAAATATAGAATATGCGATTCTTAAATCATAGCGCTGAAAAACGTCATTTATGATATGAAAAAAGAGGTTCAGCAATGAAAAAATTATATGTAGACGATACAAATCACGTTACGATAGTCTGTCCCAACTGCGGATTTGAGAAAAACATCGATACAACCCATTTCAAGGGCACTCAAAAAAAGCTGAAGACCGAATGTGAATGCGGTGAAGTCCATGAGGCCATTATCGAATTTCGAAAGCAATACCGGAAAAGCGTCAGACTGGCCGGTGTATACAGTGTCCAGGGTAAAAGAGAAAAGGGAGAGATGGTTATCCGGGAACTTTCCATGAAAGGCATCCGTTTTGAAAGTCTAAATCCGCACAATATTTCCATAAAAGATAAACTGGACGTGAGCTTTAAGCTCGACAACCCGATGCGGACGGAAGTACGACGAATATTCAAGGCCATATGGATCAAAAATCGCATGGTGGGTGCAAATTGCATTGAACCGAGGTTATACGAAAAGGATTTGGGATTTTATCTGCAAAAATAACGTGGTGGGCAAGAATGGATGCGGATCGAGAAGATCTTATGAGCTCTAAAACCGAGGAAACAACAGAGGCGATTGGCTGCGATTTGGCGCCGGGTTTACAATTAAACCTGAATGTCCGGGGCCTTCCGCCATCTGCGACATTGGCGATCAACGAGCGATCGAATCGGCAGAGCAAACAGGGGGCAGACGTTTATAAGATGGGACTTGGGCAGTCGCCCTTTCCGGTGCCGGACATTATCGTCGATGAACTCGAGCGCAATGCGTTTCAAAAAGACTATCTTCCGGTCAAAGGGCTGTTGGCGCTTCGCCGTGCCGTCGCCGAACACCATCGCCGGACCTTTGGAATTGAATGCACCTCGGATGATGTTTTGATCGGTCCGGGTTCTAAGGTGTTGATGTTTATCCTTCAGTTGGTCTATTATGGAGATATTGTGATTCCCACTCCGGCCTGGGTATCCTATGCGCCCCAGGCACAAATTATCGGCCGACAGATAAGGTTCCTGCACACCCATGGCAAAAACGGCTGGTGTTTGACACCGAAGCAATTGGACGAGCTGTGCAGATCCGACCCGTCTCGTCCCCGAATCGTTGTCCTGAATTATCCTTCCAACCCGACCGGAACCACTTATAGTTTGCAAGCGTTACAAAAAATTGCCGAGGTCGCGAGGCGGTACAGGGTTATTCTGCTTTCAGATGAAATCTATGGCAAACTGCATCATGAGGGCGACCATCATTCCATTTTGCCGCTATATCCGGAAGGCACCGTTTTCAGTGGAGGGCTTAGCAAATGGTGCGGCGCAGGGGGGTGGCGCCTGGGATTATTTGTTTTTCCAAAATGTCTCCGGTGGCTCCAGGATGCAATGGCTGTCGTGGCCAGTGAAACTTTTACATCCACGAGCGCGCCGATACAGTATGCGGCAATAAGCGCTTTTCAAAAGCGTGAAGAAATCGACCAATATCTTTACCAGGTAAAAAGAATTTTACGGTCTATTGGAAAAAAACTCATCTCACTGTTCGAAACAACGGCGGTCGATGTTCTTTCGCCGCATGGGGGATTTTATCTGTTTCCTGATTTCAAAGCATACGGTGAAAAGCTTCAATCACTCGGTATAACAACAAGTTATGCGTTTTGTGAGCATCTGTTGAAAGAAACCGGAATCGCCATTCTTCCGGGTATGGATTTTGGGAGAGCGCCCGAAGAACTCACAGCGCGCCTGGCGTACGTGAACTTCGATGGCAAGGAAGCCCTTGAAGCGGCCGCTCAAGTTCCGGCATCATTTCCTTTGGATGATAATTTTCTTTATTCACATTGCGCAGGACCTGTCGTTGCCGTCGAAAAACTCTGCAAGTGGTTAAAAAGCCTTTAACTGAAAATTTCGTTACGTTATAAAGGTTATACCGTCACCGGTCTTATGATTTGCAGTCCGGACTTTGATGTTTATTATTATAATAATATTCCAACCTTCGGATCTAAATATTCACAATTTTAATAGCGCATCCCGGCTAACAAATTTCAGGAGGGTTAAAATGAAACCGTTTCGAATTATCGGCGTACTTGCATCTGCTGCTGTACTTTTCGCCTGTGCAGGATCGTTCCAAAGAATGAACCATCTAAAACTCGGCATGACCAAACAAGAAGTCATCCAAACCGTCGGGGCACCGGACATTACCAGCGCCAGCGGGCATGTGGAATATCTAAAATACCGTAGCAATTCGGGTGTGTTTTACACCGATGAATATTACGTCAGACTGCTGGACGGCAAAGTGGACGCTTTTGGACAGCAAGGAGACTTTAATTTGCCCTACTAACCTTTTCAAATACGACGGTAATGGATTCCGCCATTTCCGTCTGGAAGATACGGTTTTATTATTGGGACCGGTGACGGAACATCCAGCCCGCCAGGGGCAGTGCAAAAGCGGCCATCAGCAATAGGGGCCAGAGCTGGGGCCAAACCATGCTGACACCGGCGCCCTCCAGGAATATATTGCGAAGGGCGGTGATGATGTGCCGCAGGGGATTGAGCAGGGTTCCGATCTGAAGCCAGTGGGGCATATTTTCGATGGGCGTGGCGAACCCGGAAAGTATAACCGACGGCATCATGAAGACAAAGGAGCCGAGAAGGGCCTGCTGCATGGTCATGGACAGAGACGATACCAGAAGGCCGACGCCCACGATGGTGAGGATAAAACACCCGAGGGCCAGAACAAGGGTCCCGACGCTGCCGCGGAACGGCACACCAAACCAGTAAACCGCACCTGCTGCAAACAACAGTGCGTCCATGATGCCAAAGAACATGCCGGGCAGGGATTTGCCAACAAGAATTTCTCCGGGGTTGAACGGCGCAACCAAGAGCTGATCGAAAGTGCCGAATTCGCGTTCCCTGGCCACGGAAAGACTGGTCAAAATCATGACCACCACCATGCTGATGAGGCCGCCTAACGCCGACACAATGAACCACCTGCTTTGGAGGTTGGCATTGAACCATGCCCGATCCACCAGTACTACGCCGGGTCCGCCCATCCCGACCACGCCTTTTTTAGCCAGATCCCGGTTGTACTTTTCGACAATAGCTCCGATATACCCCAAGGCGATCAGGGCCACATTGGAATTGCGGCCGTCCACGATCGCCTGGAGTGTCGCCGGCCGGCCGCTGTGAAGATCGCGGCTGAACTCGGATCCGATGTGGATGACCAGCCGGACTTTCTCACGGTTGATCATAAAGGCGATCTCTTTTTCGTTTAAAAGATTCCGTGTCAGCTCAAAATTTTCAGATCCTTCGAATCGGGACAAAAGCTGCCGGGATTCGGGTGTCCGCGATTCGTCGAATACGGCATAGCTGACATTTTTAAGATCATAGGTCGCCGCATAGCCGAACACAAAAAACTGGATCAGGGGCGGGCCGATAACCACAAAGCGGCTTTTGGGGTCCTTTAAGATCATGATGAATTCTTTCATCGTCAATGCGATGATGCGCCGTAGAAAATCCATTACGCCTCCAGACGCTTGGTGATTTTACGAAAAGCGAGGCTGATAAATATAACCGCCATGCCCAAAAGTGCCAGTGCATTGGGCAGCAGCACCGGCCAGACGTCACCGGCCATGAAAAGGGTATGGCTGATATCCACGAAATATCGCGCCGGCACCACGTGGCTCACGATCCGAATGACAAGAGGCGTGCTCCCCAGGTCGAAAATAAGGCCCGAAAGAAAGAGAGCGGGCAAAAATCCCGCCACAATCGAAACTTGTGCGGCCACAAATTGTACGCGAATGGCCGAGGATATTAACAGTCCGAAACCGGACGAAGCCAGCATAAACAGCGCACTTAATACAAAGAGCGCCCAGATGGATCCGCGAAAGGGCACATGAAACAGCGTGACGCCGACCCAAACGGACAACCCCATGCCCATCATTCCCAAGATAAAATAGGGAAGCACCTTTCCCAGCAGAAGTTCGATCCGCCGAATGGGCGTGACCAGAATAGCTTCCATGGTCCCGCGCTCCCATTCCCGGGCGACCACCAATGCGGTCAGCAGAATGCCGATGAGGGTCATGATCAGGGTAATAAGACCCGGCACCAGAAAGTTCCGGCTCTCGGCGGACTCATTGAACCAGATCCGCTGGGATATGTTCACGGCAGGGGCGACCACGGATTCGCCCCGGGCCCGGCGCACTTCCGTCCATTTTTCAAGCACCCCGCGGGCATATCCTTGAATCAGCCGGGCCCGGTTGGCATCGATCCCGTTGACAATTACCTGAACCGGCGCGGGGTTCAGCTTATCCAGGCCGGCAGTAAAATCGCTTTGCACGTGAACAATACCGTCAACGCGCCGTTGATTCAACAATGCCACGGCCTTCGCCATGGATGCCAGATGAAGGGTTTTGAAATAGGGTGACTGATCGAATCTGGCAGCCACTTCCCGGGCTGCCGGACCATTGTCGCTGAGCACGACGGCCATGGGAACGTTGTCGGCATCCAGGGTGACCCCGTATCCAAAAATAAAAAGGAGCACCAGCGGCAGCACGATGGCCAGAGCGATACTGCTGGGATCCCGTAGAATCTGGAGCAGTTCCTTGCGGAGAATCCCCCGCATGCGCATAAAGAAAAGGGCCTTGGTCGTCATTTTCCACCTCTGCTGTTTTCCATTCGATTTCCTTCGTCGGAAGGTGCAACGGTGCCTTCGGCAAGGGCGATAAACGCATCTTCAATGGTGGGATCCGGATTTTCTTTGCTGCGGGCCAGCGCCCGGATTTCAGAAGGCGTGCCTTTGGCAAGGCTTTCGCCCAGGGACATGATCAACATCCGGTCGCAGTATTCGGACTCTTCCATAAAATGCGTGGTCACGACCACGGTCACCCCCTGTTCGGCAAAACCGTTTATCCTAAGCCAGAACTCGCGGCGCGCCAAAGGATCCACGCCGGATGTGGGTTCGTCTAAAAAGAGGATTTCCGGCTCGTGCAACAGCGAAGCGGCCATGGCCAGGCGCTGTTTGTAGCCTCCCGGCAGTCCGGCGGCCGCTTTTTCCCGCCACTTGCCGAGCCCGAATTCCTCAAACGCCCATTCCATTCGTTGCCGCAGCCGGTTCCCGCCGAGACCGTAGGCCCTTCCGAAAAAATTCAGATTTTCTCGTACGCTGAGCTGACTGTACAGGGAGAACTGCTGGGCCATGTACCCTAAACGCGAACGGGCTCTGGACGGCGAGTGCCGCAAATCATATCCGGCCACACTGATATCGCCGGCACTCACGCTCAGCAACCCGCAGAGCATCCGGAAGGTGGTGCTTTTCCCGGCGCCGTTGGGACCGAGCAGACCGAAAATCTCGCCGCGCCGGACATTAAAAGTGAGACCTTTGACCGCTTCGAAATCGCCGAAAGCTTTTTTCAAATCCCTGGTTTGGACCACCACTTCTTGTTGAATGCTACTCTCGAAGGCTTCTTCCATAGCATTGATTTGAAAACGGCGTTCTTTGTGGGGAATCAAGGTCATAAAGGCATCTTCAAAGGCCGGCGGGGTGCTCTTAACGGCTGCCGGCCAGTTGTCCGGCAGCGTGTCGGCCACGGCCCGGATGCCGTAAGCATCGGTTACTGCACGCACCCTCCCGGATCGTATGGTCGCATCAATAATATGCGGCTTTCCCACCAGATACGTGTGTATTTGGCGGGCCTTGATGCCCGGTGCCGGCTCAACGAGCGCAACATTTTGTCCCACCCTCTTTTTGAATTCTTCGGGTGTTCCTTCAGCAAGTTTCTCTCCTTCATGGAGCACCACCACGTGGTCGCATCGTTCGGCCTCGTCCAGATAGGCGGTCGAGAGCAGGACCCCGATGCCGTCTTTTTCCACCAGTTCGTAAACGATTTTCCAAAGCTCGCGGCGTGAGACCGGATCTACGCCCACGGTGGGCTCGTCCAGCAGCAGCATCTCCGGGGATTTGATCAGCGAACAGGCCAGCCCCAGTTTCTGTTTCATTCCGCCGGAAAGCGCACCGGCCATGCGCCGGGTAAACGGTTCCAGGCCGGTCATCTTAAGCAGCCGTTGATAGCGGTATTTTCGATCTGAAAACGGCACCCCTTGAAGATCGGCATAAAGATCCATATTTTCTTTTACGGTAAGATCCTGGTACAACCCGAATTTCTGGGGCATATAACCAACGCGGCTCTGAATCTCGATGGTATCGATTACGCTGTCGTAGCCCAGGACGGTGACGCTGCCTGCCGTGGGAACGATCAGTCCGGCGGCTGTACGGATCAGGGTGGTTTTGCCGGCCCCGTCCGCCCCCACAAGTCCGGTGACCCGGCCGCGAAGGGCATCGAGCGATACATCCCTCAGGGCCTGAACCGCAGGCCCTTTTTTCGCGGTAAACGTCTTCTCCAGATTCCGGACCGCCAGCACTATATCCGTTGCAGCTGTGCGCTGCGTGAGAAACCGATCCGCCATATCGCCGGCTATCCTTTAACCGGTTTGGCGGTTTTTTTCGGCAAAACCTTGCCGGTCCCGGGTACACCGGCCGAAGCCGCGAGATCTACGAGCACCGTAACCGGCATTCCGAGACGGAGCTGGTCTTTTACATCATGAACAAAAACCCTGACTTCATATACCAGTTTTGACCGCAAATCCTCGGTCTCTACAGTTTTCGGGGTAAATTCGGCCACCGGCGAAATAAAGCCGATCCAGCCTTTGAAACGTTTATTCGGAAACGAATCGCTCAAGATCGCGGTCTTCATGCCGAGACGGATACGGCCGAGATCCGGTTCGGGCACATAGGCCCGCACCCACTTGGGGTCGGTCAAAGCCAGCGTAAGAACCGGACGGTTTGGAGTGGCGATTTCTCCGGGCTCTAAGATACGGTTCTGAATAACGCCCGGCGCCGGTGATATCAGCGTCATTTCTCCAAGCCGTATCTTTAACAGCGAAAGGGATGCCTTGATCGCCTCCAGGGTGTTTTTTGCCGCTGCAATATCTTCCTTGCGCGGGCCTTCCAGAGCCAGATTCAGAGCCTTTTCTTTAACCTCGAGCTGGGCCTTGTCCACATCGAACTGGGCTCGTGCATTGTCCAGGGCTTCCTGGCTAGTCGCTCCGGCCCCGGATGTTTGGCTGATGCGATCGAAATTCAGCCTCGAATTGCGGACCTTGGCTTTTGCTGCGGCCAATTCAGCCCTCGCCTGGGCGATTTCCTGAGGACGGGTTCCCGCCTCCAATCGTTTCACCACTTCCTGCTGGGCGTCGATTTGCGCCTCTGCCTCTTTAATCTGAGCCTCCAACCGATGGGTCTGCAGCATCGCCAGCACCTGGCCTTTTGAAACCCGGTCGCCTTCCTCCACCAACACTCCGGCAATGCGCTCCTGTTCATTAAAGGCAAGATCAGCCTTTCGGATATCGATATTTCCGTAAATCTTTAGTTCGGTGCCGGACCCTTTCTCATTAGCATTTATAAACCATCGAACGCCCAAAACTGCGATCGAAACCAAAACCACTAAAAGAATAATCCTGAATAATCGTTTCATTGCGCTGACGCTCTACCTTTCTATTGATTTCCATTCAGAGGAGACATTGCCTCAATGGTGGTTCGTGTTTGTTCCAAAATCACACCGCGAATTTCTGCAGTTTCTTCGGGACTGTATCCTTTAAGACCCAACGCCCGAACCATCGTTTCACGGGCCACGCGGAACACAATGACTTGCCCGATCAGGGTCAATGCGCGAAGGTTGGCGATACGCGAAAGTGACGTGCCTGTAGCGGTTGCGACCATTTTGGAAATCGCATTGATCATGGGTGCCATAATCCGGTTGAATATAATATCATACGCCGAAGACGGATAAAGCTGCTCCCGCAGAACGATTCGCGCAAAGCGAGGCGCTTCGGCTGAGCCCACCATAAAGTTAATCATGTTTTCCAGAAGCTTTTCCAGCAGGGAAAGCGCTTCCTTACGATCCAAATTTCCTTCTGCAACTCGCCCCTCTATTTCATACAAGGTTGATTTTACCTGAGACTCGAGCTTGCCGGCAACATAGGCGACGACGGCATGATACAAACCCTCTTTCCCTTTGAAATAATAAGGTATGGCGGCAATATTGACGCCGGCTTTTTTAGCGATCATCCGCGTGGTTGCCGCGTCAAATCCGTGTTTTCCAAAAACATCCACACCAGCTTCGAGAAGACGACCGTGAGCATTGGAACTATAACTTCCTTTTGGTGATGTCGTTTTTCTGTCGACGACCATGGTTATTTTTCCTTTCTAACTTGACAATATTAATCAATCGATTGAATTAGTCAAGTGATGGATTTTTTTAAATGGCGACAGAATTCTCGATTCGATTCATGATGCGGTCGCGTCCTTTTCGCTTGACTCAAAAACACGAATCTCATATGGTTAGGGATAACTCGTGTTTATCTTTTAAAAACATTCACTTATGGCAAACCTTCCATGACCGTCAAACGCTTTTTCATTTTTGCGCCGATCCTGCTGATTATCGTTTTGCTGCAGTCTTATTTCTGGGAGCCGACATACGAAGAGCAGACGAAAGGCAATCCTGCGCGCCTCACCGAATATATTACCGGGTCCATCGGTGACGCCAGCCTATTAAACCCCGTCATTGCGTCCGATTCTGCGAGCGGCGACATTAACGGCCTGGTGTTCGAGGGTCTCATCGACTATAACAAAGATCTTCGATTCAGAGGTCGTGTGGCCAAATCATGGGAAATTTCTGAACAAGCGTTCTTTTACGTTAACCCGTCCGCCCGCATACCAGAATGGGGCATCGTCGATGCGGCTTCTCTGGCAACGCGCATTAAACACGCCCAAAAATCACCGATACCTTCAGACCCGAATCTTACAGCTTCTCTGAAGCGGATTACGAATATCTCCGTAATCCCGCCTCGAACATATACGGTTGAAAAATCAATCAAAAAGTCCGGCGGCGGCCAGCCAAAGACAATCCGGTTCCAGGTGACGGCACCGGCCAGGATCAAACTCGTTTTAAACCAGGTGGATCAGCATCTTTTTCAAAATCTCGCCCATCTGTTGGGAAAAAATTATTTTGAATCCTTTCGCGGGAGAAACTACTTGACATGCGATGCCCGCCTTACCGCAAAACAATGGGCGGCGTTTGCAAAAGAACTGATACCGGCCACCGAACACAATCCCATTTTGTTGTTTCATCTAAGGCCCGGCGTGAAGTTTCAAGACGGCTATCCGGTGAGTGCCGAAGATGTTAAGTTTACCTATGAAGCCATTATGAATCCGAAAAACCTGTCGCCGCTCCTCTCGGTTTACGAGCCGGTGAAAACCATTGAAGTGATAGATCCCTTAACCGTTAAAATCGTCTATAAGCGGCTCTACTCTCCGGCCCTTTCAACCTGGGGCATCGGAATTCTTCCGAAACATCTTCTCGATTCACAAGCTCTCAAAAAAGAAGCTGCAGCTCTCGGAAAAGATCAGAAAACCTTTTCCATTCGCCAAAGCGCATTTAACCGGCATCCCGTAGGATGCGGGCCATTTAAATTTCAAACATGGAAGTCGGATCAGTACATCATCCTGGATCGTTTTCACGATTACTGGGAGGGGCCGCCGAACTATCACCAATATGTCTATCGGATTATTCCCGATCCTTTGACCCAGGAAATGGAATTTTACGCCGGCACCCTCGATAGCTACAACGTCGAACCCCATCAGGTTATGCGCCTGGAAAAGGATCCGAGATTTCAGCACTTTTCCGGAACATCCTTTGGATATACCTATATCGGTTACAACGAAAGACGCAAGCCCTTTGACGATCCTCGGGTGAGACGGGCCCTGGGAATGGCCATTGACATCAACAAAATCATCAAATATGTTCTTTACGGCCAAGGAGAACGGATCACCGGCCCGTTTGTCAAACAGACCGACTATTATGACCACAAGATCAAACCGCTTCCCTACGATCCCCAAGGCGCGTTGAAGCTTTTGGCTGCGGCCGGATGGAAAAGAAACAAGTCCGGCCGCCTTGAAAAAAACGGCAGACCGCTTGAATTTACGCTGATTACCAACAACGGCAACGAGCTTCGCAAGGCGGTACTGGCCATTGCGCAAGATGCATGGAAGCAAATCGGCATCGATATCCACACCGATATTCTGGAGTGGTCCGTGTTCATTCAGGAGCGCATAAATAAACTCGACTTTGACGCGGTGGTGTTGGGCTGGGGGATGGACATCCAGCCGGATCTTTTCCAGATATGGCACTCGAGCCAGACCCATCCCTATCAGCTCAATTTTGTGGGGTTTAAAAACAAACGGGCCGATGAACTCATAATCAAAATCCGGCAGGAGTATAATCATGCCCGTCAGGTCGAACTCTGCCACAAACTTCACGCCCTTATCGCCGATCTGCAGCCGTATACCTTTCTTTATGTGAGCAAATGGACCGCTGTTTTGGACAAACGCATCGTCATAAAGACCGTTGATGCCTCAGGCGCCGTACAATACAAAAAAATAACGCCCACCAAAACCGGTAATTACAGATATTATTTTAATCAATGGGTCAAGCTTCCACAAGCCCCCCAATTTATGGACAAAGGATAGATCATGCTATCATTTATCGGGCGCAGTGTGATTCAAAAAACCATTACCCTTTTTTTTGTATCCATCGTCTCCTTTTTGATCATTCACCTGGCCCCGGGGAAACCGAGCCAGGTGAATCCGATGAATCCCAAATTCACACCCGAAATTTTAGAGCGTTTTCAAAAAGAGTTTCACCTGGATAAACCTCTTTATGTCCAGTATCTTTATTTTTATCGCGGCCTTTTTACAGGTCAAACCGTTTCCTGGAAAGACAATCAATCGGTCTTTTCAAAGATATGGGGACGATTTTTAAACAGTTTGCCCCTGTTTATCGTGGGAACCCTCATTACCTGGACCCTTTCGTTTCCGGTAGGGATCCGGTCCGCGATCTACAGGGGCGGGATCTACGATCGGACAACCACATTTTTATCGTATCTATTGATTTCAATTCCCGGATTTTTCTTCGCTTACGTGTTGATCATTTTTGTCGTCAATCACTTTCACGTCCCGGTGATCGGTATGGAAACCTTCGGTATCGCCAACTCATCAATCCCCCATATGATTATGGACCGCATCTGGCACTTGCTTCTTCCTTCGGTGCTAGGCGCCACGGGCGGTATTGCCATTTTGTCGAGATATGTTCGAAGCCAGATGCTCGAAGTGGAAGGCCAGGATTATATCCGAACCGCCAAGGCCAAAGGGCTTCCCCCGGATCAGGTGCATTATAAACATGCTTTTAGAAATGCGCTGTTGCCCTTTGTCACCATGTTCGGCCTTATATTGCCCGGGCTGATCGGCGGATCGGTAATCATCGAAACGATTTTTTCGTGGCCCGGAATGGGCCGAATGGCCTATGACGCCATCCTGGCCAGAGATTACCCGGTGATTCTGACGGTCAATTTTGTTTCAGCGGTTCTGGTGCTTGCCGGCACCTTTGTTTCAGACTTGCTCTATCTTGTTGTCGACCCGAGGATACGCCTGTAATGAATCCAGGAGAAAATCACATCGACGCACCCGATTATATCGAAGCCCCATTGGCGCCAAAGCACACCCGGATGCAGGAATTCGGTCGCATGCTGAAACAAAACCGGCTGGCGGCTTTAGGCTTTTTCATTTTTGTGCTGTTTTTTCTTTGCGCCGTCACGGGTCTTATTTTGACCTCAGGCACAAAACCCCTATTCAACCCTGCCATGGTTCGTCTCGAGGAAAAGCTCCGCCCGCCGCTATCCAAACCGAACCTTCAAGCCCTGCGGCCGGACCAGGTTCCGGTTTTGAATGTCTACCTGATGGGAACGGATGATTTGGGACGGGATGTTTTTGCGAGAATGCTTCAAGGGGCTTGGGTTTCATTGACCGTCGGTTTTGTGGCGGTGGGCATATCGGTTTTTATCGGTATTTTCATGGGCGGCATCGCCGGATATTTCGGACAACATCATATTAAAGCCATACATATTCTGTTTTTTTTATGTTTGATCGGCGGAATCGGTCTTGTATTGATAAACGCCGTCTTTGCCGGAACCGCGCTTTTATTGCTATGTCTTTCAAGTATTGTTTTCTTGTTGTCTGCCCGGGACAAATTGCCGGAAAAAACGCTGCCGGCCTGGAAAGGGATCCTTTTGGGCAATGCGGTTTCCGTGGATACGCTGATCATGCGAATCGTGGATATCATGCTCTGTTTTCCGAGCTTTTTTCTGATCTTAACGGTGGTCGCCTTGCTTCCCGCCAGCATATACAACATTATGATCGTCATCGGGCTGACCAGCTGGATGGGCACCACCCGATTTGTCCGCGCCGAATTTCTCTCTTTGAGAGAACAGGATTTCGTTGCAGCGGCAAAAGCCCTGGGCATCGGAAATTTCAGAATTATTTTCCGGCACATCATGCCCAATGCCGTCGCCCCGGTTCTGGTTTCGGCGACCATCGGCATTGCGACGGCCATTTTAACCGAAGCCGGCTTGAGCTTCCTCGGATTCGGTGTGCCACCGCCCCATGCCACCTGGGGCAATATCCTTTCAGACGGGAAAAATTTCATCTTTGATGCACCGTGGCTGACCTTCATACCGGGAATTGCCATATTGATTGTCGTGCTCTCTTTTAACCTTTTCGGGGAAGGATTAAGGGATATCCTGAACCCCAAACTCAGAGAAAGACACTAAACGATTTCATGGACAAACGACCCAAATCCCATGGCACCCCATTGCTTAGGGTGGAAAATTTAAAGGTTTATTTTCAAGGCGACGGCAAGCGCGCCCGCGCAGTGGACGGCATCAGTTACGAGGTGCATCAAAAACAAACCGTTTGTATCGTGGGAGAATCCGGATGCGGTAAAACCGTCTCCGCACTCAGTATTTTGGGTCTTATTCCCTCTCCTCCCGGAGAAATTGTTAGCGGTAAAATTTTCTTTTCCGGACAAGATCTTTTAAAACTCGATGAAAAGACCATGCAAAATATTCGCGGGAATCAAATTGCCATGGTTTTTCAGGAGCCTCTCACCTCCTTGAATCCTGTTTTCACCATCGGCGATCAGCTCGGTGAAGCCGTCTCCACGCACAAATCCATGGGCGCGGAATCGTTAAAGCGCTATATGATTCAGCTCCTTTCCGATGTGGGCATCCCCTCTCCGGAACAGCGGCTCAACGATTATCCCCACCAGCTCAGCGGTGGTCAGAGACAGCGGGTCATGATCGCCATGGCCCTTTCATGTGATCCGGATCTCATGATCGCCGATGAACCGACCACGGCACTCGATGTCACGGTTCAGGCCCAGATACTCGAGCTGTTGCGATCCATACAACAAAAACGGTCCATGGCGATTCTGTATATTTCTCATGATCTGGGGGTGGTTTCGGCCATTGCCCACTGGATTTATGTAATGTATGCGGGGATAATGGCGGAACAGGGGAATTCGGATCAAATATTTCGATCCCCCCGTCATCCTTATACGCAAGGGCTGCTGGCATCGCTTCCCAGCCTGTCAAAACGCGGAAAGCGGCTCTACAGCATTCCCGGCAGCGTCCCGAACCCGGCGTATAAGCCCACAGGATGTCCGTTTCATCCCAGATGTCCCCATACGATTTCAACCTGCCGGAAGGAATATCCGAATATGTGCGACTACGGCCACGGGCATATGGCCCGCTGCCCGGTGTTATACGAAAAGAGAGAACATACTGAGTAAATGGAAACAACCCATAAACATAATGCCATCATTTTACGATTGGAAAAGGTGAAAAAATATTTTCCGATCCGCCGTGGTTTTTTTCAACATACCGTCGGATGGGTGAAGGCCGTTGACGGCGTGAGTTTTGACATCGAACAGGGCAAAACCATGGGCCTGGTGGGAGAAAGCGGTTGTGGAAAATCTACGGTCGCCCGTCTCATTCTGAAGCTGCTGGAGACGGATGACGGAAACATCATTTTTAAGGGCCGAAATATCGGCCGCTTTTCTGAAAAAGAGATGAAACCGTTTCGAAAAGAGGTTCAAATCATCTTCCAGGATCCATTCGGATCTTTGAATCCCCGCATGACCGTCGGACAGTGCATCGAGGAAGGGATTCGAATTTTAGGCGTCAAACGCGCATCGGCCCGCAAAGAGCGCCTGGAGAACCTCCTGAATATGGTGGGCATGTCTTACGACAGCGCGGATCGATATCCCCATGAATTCAGCGGGGGTCAGCGCCAGCGTATCGGCATCGCCCGCGCCCTGAGCGTTGAGCCGTCCCTGATCGTCTGCGATGAACCGGTTTCCGCGCTGGATGTTTCCATACAGGCGCAGATCATCAATCTCTTGAAAGACCTGCAGGATCAGCTCGGTTTAAGCTATCTTTTTATCTCCCATGATCTCAATATTGTAGGGTACCTTTGCGACACCATTTCCGTCATGTACAACGGGTCGATCATGGAATCGGCATCATCGGAAGATATTTTTAATCATCCGTATCATCCTTATACCAAATCCTTGTTATCGGCCGTTCCCGATCCCAATAAAAAGTGGGATGTAACATTATCCCTTGAACAACGGTATGAGTCGGATGCCGTTTACGACGGCTGCAAACACCAAAAAAAGTGTCCGTGGGTTGAAAAACAATGCCGGAAGAATCCCATCGATTTTGTCCAAGTGGAAGCAAACCACTTTGTTCGATGCTGGAAAACCAAAAAAAGTGATCTAAAAGTGATCTAAAGTTGAAAAATGCGCTTTCAGCGCGATCATGTATAACGATAACTGATAGAATACCTTAATTTTAGGCACTTAACACTTCTTTATGAATTATTGTACTTATAATATATCATCAGAGACTTGGAGGATACTTTATGGAACCTGTATTGCTCGAGAAGGAAGGACCCGTAGCATGGCTGACATTGAATCGACCGGAAAGCCGAAACGCGCTCTCGGTTGACGTGATGAACGACATGCTCGATAAACTGAGCCAAATTGCGCGGGATCAAGAGATTCGTGTCGTCGTTATCAGGGGAAACGGCCCGGCATTTTGCGCCGGCCACAACCTCAAAGACATGGTCGGACCGGACCTGGATATCCGGCACTTTTATACGATGTTTTCAATATGCGCCCGAATGATGCAGTCCCTTCATGCGCTTCCCCAACCCGTCATTGCCCAAGTCCACGGCATTGCAACCGCCGCCGGATGCCAACTTGTTGCCGCCTGCGATCTTGCCGTCGCAGAAGCCGGCGCCCAATTTGCCACTCCCGGCGTAAAGATCGGACTTTTCTGCACAACCCCTGCTGTTCCGCTGGTCCGCGTTGTCGGAAGAAGAAGGGCCTTGGAGATGCTGCTCACGGGTCGATTCTTTTCAGCTGAGCAGGCGGAAAAATTCGGACTGGTGAATGAGGTGGTGCCGTTGGAAGATCTTTCCCGGCGGACCAGGAACCTTGCCGTGGAAATGGCGCAATACAGCCGGCAAACGCTGGCATTCGGGAAGCAGACATTTTACCGCCAGGTCGACTTGAGTGAAACATCGGCTTACGATTATGCGACCCATGCCATTGCCATGAACTGTCTTGATGACGATGCGCAGGAGGGCATCCGGGCCTTTCTTGAAAAAAGAGCGCCTGTTTGGAAAAATTGACGGAAATGTCGGGAAAAGAATGCTATCGTTTCGAGAATTGGAAACGGGCCCGCGCACCTTTTTGGCCGTATTTTTTTCTTTCCTTGGCCCTTGCGTCGCGGCGGACAAAGCCGGCCTTTTTCAAGGGTTTTCTCAAATCCGGACTCGCCAGTATCAGTGCCTTTGTAATGCCGTGCCGAATCGCACCGGCTTGAGCTGAAAAACCACCGCCCGAAACAGTGGTTTTTACATTAAATGCGTCGAGGGTATTGGTCAAAACAAGGGGCTGCTTCACAGCAGCTTGTGAGGACAAAACCGTAAAATATTTGTCGATGGGCTGATTGTTGACAATAATTTCACCGCTTCCCGGCACGAGCCATGTTCTGGCAACGGAAGTTTTACGTTTTCCGGTTGAATAATATATGTTTTCCTTCTCCATACAACTCCCCGATGATTATAAAAGATGTCGTGGTTTGACTAAATTTGAAGACTCTCCGGCTGCTGCGCCTCATGGGGATGCCGGTCTCCCGCATACACCTTCAATTTTTTAAACAGTTTTCGGCCCAGCCTGTTTTTCGGCAGCATGCCTTTGACGGCAAACCGCACGAGGTCTTCGGGTCTTTTTTCCATCAGCTTTTTGGCTGTAATGGTTTTCAAGCCCCCGATATAACCGCTATACCGGTAGTAATTTTTCTGGTCCCACTTCTTTCCGGTGAGTACAATCTTATCTGCGTTGACGACAACTACCCAATCACCGGTATCCGAATGGGGGGTAAAGAGCGGGTTGTGTTTTCCCCTCAGCCGGGATGCTACGGTGCTGGCCAGTCTTCCCAAAACCGCACCTTCGGCATCCACTAGATACCAACGTCCCGGATTGTCTGAATTTTTGGCGCTATATGTATACTTTTTCACCTGCTTTTCTCCTTTGCCCAAGAGAAAGATTAATATAATGGGAAATATAAACGTGTCAAGGGAAAAATCTTGATCCGGACCAGTATTTGACACTGAACACGATTTCTAATATAAGTGTTTCAACATTTACGTTCATGTTCCATCTACCGGTTTTAGCCTTTTGTCGAAAATGCCGTTTTCAACGTACATGATAAGCTCACTATGAATTCTCTTGAAACCGAAGTCAAATTTTACTTATCGAACATCGACGCCGTCCGGTCCTGCATTATCGGCCTTGGCGCCGTTTTTAAAAATCGATCCTTTGAAACCAACATCCGGTTTGAAGATGCCGAAAAAACGCTGATTCAAAAAAAATCGCTTCTAAGGCTCCGCAAGGATACAAAAGCGACGCTGACATTTAAAGCCCAGCCACCTGTTAAAGACAGCCAATTCAAAGTGCTCCAGGAACTCGAAGTCGAAGTCAGTGATTTTGACACCATGGAACATATATTGAAATCTTTGGGATTTAGAAATGAACAGGTGTACGAAAAATGGCGAGAAAGTTATATCGTTGAAGACACGCTGTTTTGTCTGGATACACTGCCTTACGGAGATTTCCTTGAAATCGAAGGCCGCAAAGAATCGATCCGGCAGTTGGCTTCCCAAATCGATCTTTCGTGGGAAAAACGGATTCTTTTAAACTATCTCGCCATCTTTGATATCCTAAAACGGCAACTCAATCTTTCGTTTTACGATGTCACATTCGGAAACTTTAACAACATTCGGTTTGATATGGCACATTATCTCCCGCTGATCGAAGCGGATGCTCAGAACATCAGTTAGAATTCCACCACTAGAAACCCATCCTTAATCTCGCTACCGAGGTGCTATGTTTTCTGTTTTGACACTCAATTTGCGTTTCGGGCTGGCTGATGACGGTCCCAACAACTGGCAACATCGGAAAAAAAGCTTCCCTGTGCTTTTTGATACTTATCAAACGGATTTTATCGGCTTTCAGGAAGCCAACGATTTTCAAATCGATTTTCTCGATAATATACTGAAAGACTATCACTACATCGGGAAACGAAGCCCCTCACCTTCCTTTTGGCAAAACAACATAATCTTTTATCGCAAAAACTGGACCTGCGTTTATCATGAACATTTTTTCTTGAGCCCGACCCCTTCGGTGCCGAGCCGTTATCTAAAAAGTCTCTGGCCGAGACAATGCACCATGGGTATGTTTAAAAAAGACCACCGACAGGTGATCTGCATCAACACACATTTGGATTTCGACACTTCGGTTCAGGTAAAGAGCGCCCGTCTGATCCTGGATCGTCTGTCGCATCTTCCCGGCGATATTCCCGCAGTTCTCATGGGAGACTTTAATACCGTCCCCTTCAGCGCATGCTACAATGTGCTCACAGATAGTAACCGCCAACCGGCTGTCCAGGCACCTTGTTTCAAGGATGCGTTTTCGCAGCCGTTTGCAGGAACCCATCACGGGTTTACCGGACACACGGATGGGGATCATATCGACTGGATTCTCTTTCGAGGCAACATCACGGTAAAACACAGCCGGGTTATTCAGGATACGTTTGATAATATTTACATATCGGACCACTTCCCTTTGTTTGCCGAATTTTCGTGGGAAGATTAGCCGATTAAAAAGCATGCTTTGCGTCTTGTAACTCTCCGGCAAACGCGCTATAGCATGTCTCTAAATATTTTCACGACGTATCGATTCATTGAATACATTTTAAAAATTTGAACATTATGGGTCTGCTGTCATCACGAAATTCCATCACACGTTATAAAGTTTCGGGCCAACTGGACGAACCGGTGCATGAGACCGTCTATCAAGGGCTCAAAAAACATACCATTCCGAAAATCGAAGACGATGGATTGGAATCCATTGTCGGCTGGACATCAATAGAAACCCCTTATGCACCGAATTTTGAGGGGTATTCATTTGTTTTTGGTTCCTACATGCTGTTTGCCCTGCGAATCGACAAAAAATCCATTCCACCGAAACTGATTCAAAAATATTATACCCTGAACGTCGCCAAATACCTTGCCGACACCGGGCGGCAATACTTGTCCGGCAATGAGAAAAAGGCCATCAAAGAAGATGTGATCAACGCCCTTAGTCGTCGTATACCGGCAGTTCCCAACGTATATGACCTAATCTGGGATTACCATAGCGCTTCATTGTGGTTTTTTACCAACTTAAAAGCAATGAATGAAGCCCTGGAGACGCTTTTTGTCAAATCTTTCAACCTCCAGTTGATCCGTCTTTTTCCTTACACTGCAGCGGTCCTGACATCGGAACTGTCGGACAGCGAACATGATCTTTTGCGAAATTTGGGAAAAAATCGATCTGAGGAATAACCGGTGCTGGACATCGCCATCGCATATAACCGTTACAAGTTCTTGGGGAATGAATTCTTAACCTGGCTGTGGTTCATCATTGAAACCGGCACGGAGAACCTGCGCCGCGAGGACGCGGATTTTGTATCCATGGCCGTCGGCAACCGAATGGTCCTTGAAAATACCCGCAACAACACCAAAGAAACCGTCACCATCAAAGGTGACAATGCCGGTCTGGAAGAAGGGCGACTGGCTGTAAAAAAAGGGGCATTGGTCGCTGAACTTCACCTCTCCTATAAAACCGGCGCTCAACATTTCGAATTCAGCCTAAAGGGAGAAAGTCTCAACATTTCCAGCCTGAAACTCCCGGAAACCGGTCCCATTGAAACTGCGGAAGATCTCGAGGGCGTTGTTCTCGAGAAGATTTACCTGATTGAAAAGGTGGTGGTGCTCGTAAACGGTCTTTTTTCCCGTTTCGTTCATCTGCGGCTATCGGATACGTGGGACAGTCAAACAAAAGCTCATATTCACAAATGGGCGGGGGCTATATAAAATAAAAACCCTTTGACCCGTCATTCCGCTACAAGCGATGAGAACTCGGGTTTGTTTTTACAATCTTCCGCCAGCCGGTGTGCTTTGCGTGTGGTCTCCGGCAGTCGATATCCCCGACAGCATGACAACACAACATCAATCGAGAAGGCCAAATCCACCCGGTGCCCGATGGACACGAACACCGGTTTTACACTGGCACGCGTTCGCACAACGGCACCGATGGTTTCGCCGTGATCCACAAGGGGCATATGGCTGCCGCGTTCCGCTTCCGGTTCCTGATATCGGCCGCATAACCGGGACTTTGCACATCCGATGGAAGGAATATCGGTCAGCAGCCCGATATGGCTGGCAATTCCCATTCGACATGGATGGGCAATTCCCTGGCCGTCGAAAATGAGAAGATCCGGTTTAGGCTCAATCCGGTCAAGGGCATCGAGAATTACCGCTCCTTCCCGAAAGGTCAACAGGCCGGGAATATATGGGAATTTAATGCGTCTTCCGGCCGTGGCCTGAGTGACAACTTCAAGACCGGGAAACGTCAGCAATACAACGGCGGCGCATGCCACACCGGACTTTATTCCCACATCGATGCCGGCCACGGTTTTGACTGCCGCAGCCCCGCATTTCCGGATGACAAGAGGTGCCAGTTTCTGCTGTAGTTTTCGCGCAGCCTGGGGCGACAAATCCCAATGATCAAAATTCAAAAATCCAAACAAAGGCTTGCCCTTAAAGGTTTTGGTCATTGGATATTGGAATTTGAGATTTGTTTGCGATTTGGTGCTTGAAATTTGTGATTTTTAATACAAAACCCCTCGGCAGAGCCAAAGAACTCATACTCCCGCAAAGCGGGAGAAGCTTGGCCCAAAGGACCAGGTTTTTAAAAACTGAATAAATCACCCTTTCGAAGGGCCCGGTCGGAAAGGACCTTTTCCGGTTAAAAAATATTTTATCCAGTCAAACCCGAAGGACATCAACTCGATATCGGATGCTTTCAACCGGTCGATTTTGTCCCGAGGGACATGGAATCGTGTTAAAAAGGTGCTTTCAAAAATGAATTTTTTGAATTCATCGATATTAAAGCAGGCCATGAATGCCATTTTTAGGGCGGGGCTGTCCATGCCTTGGTCTCCCCATGGATTTGTTCGAAACAACGTGTCGATATCGACCCACAAGTCGTTCATGTCGTTATATAACTCTAATGCCTGATCCTCGACCCACGTGGCTGTGGTCCAATGGCGACTCTCTTTGTGGCCCATGCAGTAAGGATCTTCGGCGATAAAAAATATGACGGTGCGCTTGTTTTCATCGCCGCTTCGTGACACGGCACGCTCCAAGGGATATGCCCGGCACGAAAACGGCCGGTCTTCATAGATCGTACACCCTTTCTCCGATAGGAAGGGACACCCTTTCTCCTTATTTTCCGACATTTTCAACATTACGCTCGGAAAATAAGAATTGTCTCTTAGGGCCTGATAGGTATACGAATCCAAAAACCGATTCGATGAAATACCGAGTCTGTTTTTTATACGGATGACATCATACGGATAAAGATACATATCTGCATTTTTGCAGCATCGCGTAAAACAACTCACGCCGGCGTGACAGTCAAATTGAAATGTGTCTATTATCAACCGTCGATGTCTATGAATCAGGGGCGTGTTCGGTCTCTTTTTCATGGTTCGACTCATCACCTTTCATTTTTAAATGACATCTATTCAACATCAGCGCAAGCTCAATCAAACCCTTTCATAACATATGATGTTTTTTTCAAAAAAAGATGGACATTACTGTAAAATTTTATTAAAATTAGGGATATTATTCGCCTTACCAGTGATCACCATGAAAACGAATTCATATAATGACAGTCGGAAAGACAGGCGCCCCGAATCCAGGGTCTTGCTGAATCATTACTATAGCGTGGAGTTTCGTCTGAAAGATACCGGAAACGTCTATCAGTTTAAATTAAGGGACATGTCATCAAAAGGGTTGGGCATTTTGGTGAATAAAGATTCTGCGGTCTTGAAGCATTTGAATGTGGGAGATACCTTGGAAATGCATTATATCCCCCCGGAATCCGCAGGCAACTCCGAATCCCTCAAAACAAACATCGCACATATCACGGAAAAAGAGGACGAACCTTTTAAAGGGCATTTTATCATCGGCCTTTCCATCACGGAAAGAGAGCGCCTTAAAGATTCGTCGCCTTCAGCCACCTAGCATCACATATCGAAAATCCCGGCCGCGAAGGATGGAAAATGCGCTCGTTGCTGCCGGTTCAGTAATGTATATCCCATCTGAAGCAACAATTTTCATGGATTTTATATGAGATCGCATGATTATTGCGCTTTGTGTTCATATATATGCACATCGCGCTGGGGAAATGGAATATTGATGCCTTCGGCATCGAAACTCTTTTTGATATTTTCGGTCAGTGAGGAATGAACTTCCCAATAGTCCGCGACCGTCACCCATGGACGTACCGCAAAATTTACACTGCTGTCCGCGAGTTCGATGAGCATGACCGCCGGCGCGGGATCTTTTAAAATACGCGTCTCTTTGTTCAGATTCTCCCATATAATTTTCTTGGCATGGTCGATATCATCTCCGTAACCGATTCCGAAAACCAGATCAACCCGGCGTGTTCCTTTCGCTGAATAATTCGTGATGTTGCCTGCGGTCAAAGCGGCATTGGGTATAATCACGGTCTTGTTGTCGGGGGTCGACAACCGAGTCGTAAAAATATGAATGGCTTCAACAGTACCTGCAACGCCGGCGCCTTCGATAAAATCACCGACTTTAAAGGGCCTGAAAATGATCATTAAAAATCCGGCGGCAAAATTTGACAGCGATCCCTGTAAAGCCAGGCCAATGGCAAGACCGGCCGCACCGATCACCGCAATAAAGGATGTTGTTTGTATCCCAAGTTGAGCGAGAGCCGCCAGGACGACGAATACCAGCAAAGCGATGTAGACCAGATTGCCGGCAAATGAGACGATGGTAGGATCAACCTGTCTTTTGTTCATCACTTTTTCTGTGAAAGTGGTCAACAGTTTCGCGATCCATCGACCGATGATAAAAACGGCAACGGCGGCGACGACCTTAAGACCGTATATGGACAACAATTCCCAGATTCTCGAAAGTATATCTTCCACGATTTCGCCTCCTTTTTTAGACAAATGTAAAGATTGAAGGGGATGTTAAGACCTTGGGGGAATGATAGATAGCAACTTACAATACTCCAAATTAATTTGCAATAAATGTTACAACCATTCCGTAATTTAGTCGCATTCTTTATGACTGCGTATTAATACGGTGGGAATGAGCGCCAATAAAAAAGCGAGTCCTGCAATCAGGAAACAATCGTCAAAGGAGGCAACCCGGGCCTGCTTTTCCACCGCGAGCTGCAACATGGCCAATGCTTTGTGATATGCCGCACTTTCCACAGACCCAAGCTTATGGAAAACACCCTGAAAATGGCTCAAATATTGTTTGGTGGCAAAAGCATTGAGATTTTGAGCCTGAGCGTAATGCGAATAGTGAAAAATATCCCGTCGGTCTAGCAGCACCCCGATAACCGCTACACCGAACGCACCGCCGATCTGTCGGGAAACATTCATCAACCCCGAACCCACGGCGGTTTTTTCCGGCGGCAGGCACTTCAGCGACAGATTCATCAGCGGCGCAAAAATGCATCCAAGCCCTATGCCTCGAGTGATCAGCATCAGATAGGCAGTTATCTCTGAGGTTCTCAGATCGACGAAAGATAACCAGTACAGAGAAAGAAACGAAAACACGACGCCGAAGGCAATGGGAATACGCCCGTCCATTCGGTCGGCCATGCGTCCTGCCGAGGGCAAGAGGATCGCCACCACAATGGCCATGGGCAACATGAGCAGACCGGTCTGAAGGGCCGTATAGTCCAGCATACTTTCAAAAAAAAGCGGAATGAGAAAGGTAGACCCGTACAGACCGAAACCCTGGATGATAAATACCAGTGTGGACATGGTGTGGGGAAAGGTCTTATATACGCTCAAATCGATAAACGGCTCTTTTGAGACACGTTCCGCCCACAAAAATGTCACAAAGCCGATAGCGGCAACGGAAAACATTGAAAGAATATAAAAAGAGGCCCACCCTTCTCTCTGTCCCTGACTGAGGGCGGCCAGCAGGGTTCCCAGGAAAACCGCCATGCTTAAAAATCCCAGGACGTCGAAATATATTTTCTTTTTGTGTTTGTCCGGCGGCAAAATAACTGCAGCCAGGACCGTACCGATAATTCCGACGGGAACATTGATATAGAAGATAAGGTGCCAGGAAAACTGGTCCGTCAGATAACCGCCGAGGGTCGGGCCGATGGCCGGACCGAATGTGGCGCCGATACCGTAAACGCCCATGGCCAGCCCCCTTTCTTCGGGGGGAAAGGCCTCGAATATGATGACCATCGCAATGGGCATTAGCACGCCGGCGCCTAAACCTTGAAAGATTCGGAAAATAATCAGCACATCCACATTCCATGCCGCGCCGCTAAGGCATGATGCTCCTGTAAAAACAATAAGGCTCCAAATGAAAAGGGATTTGTTGCCGACTCTCGCACTGAGCCAACCCACGGACGGCATCATGATCGCCATGGCGATCATATATGCGGTAATAATCCATTCGATTTTATCCACATTGACGCCGAATGCAGCCATAATCTTCGGCAGCGCCACATTCACCACGGTGGTATCGAGCACGACCAGAAACGCCCCGCTCATTATCGAGATGACCACCAGCCATTTATAAAAAGGTCTTTGGCGAGCCTCTGCCATTGCAGGTGTCATTTTTGGGTCTTCCTGATGTCGATGCCGACCTCTACCATCATGCCGGGTCGAAGGGGTTTATCCGGATCGTCAAGCTCGATTTTTATGGGGATCCTTTGGGTGACTTTGGTAAAGTTGCCCGCCGAACGGTTATCCGGGATCAGCGCAAACTGAGAAGCCGCCGCAGCGCCGATGTTAATCACTTTTCCTGTAAATTTTGTGTCTGGATAGGCATCGACCTGAATATCAACCGATTGCCCCAAGCGAACGTGTTCCACCTGTGTCTCTTCCAGATTCGCTTCCACCCAAATATGGTTCAAATTGACGATAACGGCAATGGGTTGTCCGGCAGCGACGACTTCCCCGATATGTGAGATTTTTCTGGCGACGACCCCGTCTATGGGACTGGTTACCGTTGTGTGATCGAGCTTGAGCCGCGCCGCTTCGAGCTCCGCTTCGGCTTCTTTCAGCTTTCCTTTCAATGATTCGACGCGCCGCTGCTTTAACCGGACCTCGCCGGTGTTTGCCTGAGCAACATTGAGCTTGGCCCGGTTTTCATTAATTTCTTCATCTGCTGTTGCCGCCCTGGCTTTGGCCAGCTGATAAGCGGCCCGTATCTTATCCATTTCACTGGCTGAAACCGTTTTGCTTTTGAATAGTTTGCTGACCCGGTTAAAATCCAAGGTCGCCAGTTGCAAATTGGCCTGGGCTTCTTTAAGCCGGGCCTGGGAAGCATACAAGGCCGCTTCGGCGCGCTGCACGTCTTTTTCCGTTGTCTGCTTGACAAGCGCTTCATCGGCCATCGCCTCGTTGAGCGATGCCTTGATCGACTGAACCACACCGGACGCCACGTCCACTTTTGCCCGGTAGTCTTCTTCCCGAAGCTGGGCAATCAACTGCCCCTGTTTTAATTTTTCTCCCTCTTGGATTGGAAGCAGTCGTATCTTGCCGGAAACCGTTGAGCTCACCGAAATCAGGTCGCCTTCGACCGTGGCATCATCGGTAATGGCATGGGTAAAATAATAATGGAGCCATCGAATACCGTAAAAAGACCCGATAACGATTCCAATGGCAAGAATGCCAAAAAGCCACTTTTGCCTGCGTTTACGGCCGGTGTTGTTGTTCGAAGACACCGGGTCGATCGTCTCATCGTTTTCGATTGCCGTTTCTTTTTGTTCCTGTTCCATAATTTTTTCTTTTTACCGTATCTTTTGAGATGTCTCCAGACTGAGCAGCTTCGGTCCTTGTTTTAGGATAAATTGGTCATCGACCGTCTCCCATATCCATCCGGAATAGGCATAACCCCCCACCGGTTTTGACACAAAAGCCAGTTTCCATGATTCCGACCGGCCCTGGTTCACGCCGACAGTGCCGAAGGTTCCAAAAACCATTTTATCCACCGGGTGACAATAGGGCTCTCCCAAAAGATCATTGCCGAATTTGACGGCCGCTTCATCGCCGTAAACAGAGGCTCTTAATCCATACCGGTTGTCCCGGGCCAGTTGCAGCCCTTCGTCGTACTCTTTAAACGTACTGATAAAACTGACCGGACCGAAGGTCTCTTCGCGAACCCCCAGCATGTCCTGGGTGGCGCCCACCACCACGGTCGGATACACCATGTGGTCGTCAATGCGGCCGCCAAGGGCAATCCGCGCGCCTTTATCCACGGCATCCTTTAGCTGGGCTTTGATATTTTCAATGGCGCGATCGCTGGCCACCGGCCCCATCATGGTGTCGGGATTTGCAGGATCCCCGGTTTTAATTTGACGGCTTAATTCAACAAATCGCCCCACAAAAGCATCATGAAGGGATTCATGCACATAAATACGTTCCGGGGCCGTGCAGGTCTGGCCGGCATAAATGTATTTGGAATAGGCCAGCTCTTTTGCCGCAGCCTCAACATCGGCCCCCGCAAGAACGATAAAAGGGTCTTTTCCCGGGCCTTCGAAAACAAACTTCTTGCCGTATTTTTTAACCGAATCCTGGTAATAAAGCGCATGATCGTCGGAACCGAATAGACATACGGCAGGTATGTTTGGATTGGACATGGCGTTTTCCAGAAAACTTTTCCCATCGGCGTATTCAAAACAAATGGCGTCGCCGAATATCGGTTTGTACAGGGATTCCGCAAAGCGGGAAATATCCGACCCCCGTGTTGCAAATTTCACCCTCACGCGATTGCCCACAAGAAATATGGAAATGATGGCCGTGTTCAGCCAGGCGCTGCCGTTGTATGGCAACACCAGGGCAACCGCCTGGTCTGCATTGCAAATGGGCTGTCGTTCGGAAAATACCGTGACCATCTCATCGAACCCTTTCAGGTTGTCCAGATTCATATCCACTTCGATGCGACATTCCCGTACTGTAAATCCGGCATCTTTCACTGCAATTTCAATCAGTTGATCCCGATGCTCGGACATTTTTTTGATCAATTGATGAACCTGATCAATTCGTTTTTCAAGCATTTTCATTTTATCCCTCCTTTAGGATACCCCGACAGAATATGTTGATCATGGTTTCAATGGTCTCGTTGAGTTCGATGGATTGGAGTGTTTCATCCCCATATATTTTTTTAAGCAGAATAAAATAATGAACCATGCCCACCAGACACCGGGATGCAATCTCCGGATTGACCGTTTTAAACGCCCCTTCATCCATTCTTTCTCGTACATACTCGGCCAGAAATCCGAAAAACCTTCTGACGGGTCCGGATACAAACATGCCGGCCAACTCGTGGCCTTCGAGAGCGCTGAACAACAGCAGCCTTAAAAACGTGGTGTCCTCGCTGTATCGCTGCATAAAATTGGATACAACTGTTTCGAAAACCCGCTGATCATCTTTTTTCCTCATGGCATCTAGGGGATGGTACAAGGGTTCGCTTTCTTGCATTTTTTGATCGATAATCGCGGAATAAAGGTCTTCCTTGTCTTTGAAATGGCTGTAGATCATGGCCTCGCTGATCCCGGCTTTCTGGGCGATCTTTCGTGTCGTGGCGCCGCTGAAGCCGCTTCTCGAAAAAACATCCATGGCAGCCTGAATGATCTTTCTGCGCCGTTCATCTCCGGTCATACGTTTTTTTTTGGGTTTCATTACACCGCCTTGGTAAGTGTCCAGCTATAAGTACGGATGGATGCTGGTGAATAATCGCTCATAATTCATCTAATTATCTTGACATATTTAAGACTTATTATTAATAACACCTCGTTTTATTAAAAAGTGGTCAAACAAACCCTTTTAACATAACCTGCTTATTATCATTGCTATTGATGATTAATTCGGATCAGTTACAAAAAATATAAAGCGATATTTTGATCATTTCGAGTTATAATGCCTGTTTTTTATAAGTAATTGTTTACTTATTAAACCAAAATCAATTCAAAAGCAAGCTCTTTTAGCCGGATCGCAGACATTTTTAAACAAAAACTTGATGCACGTGTAAAAAGTATTTATGAGATATCCCAGGAAGAAAATGATCAAGAAAAAGGAGAAGGTCGATGGAAAGTATAAAAAATTTTTTTAAAAACGATCGTTTTGCCGATCATGTCGGCGTCGAACTGATGGCGGTTTCAAAAGGACGGGCAACCGCGAGAATGGAAATTAAAGAACACCACTTAAACGGCGTGAATATCGCCCATGGCGGTGCCATATTCTCTTTGGCGGACCTGGCGTTTGCCGTTGCGTCGAATTCTCACAGGACCGTTGCCCTCAGTATTAACGTGAGTATCTCTTACTTGAAAGCATCGGTTGCCGGCGCCATCCTCACTGCCGAAGCCAACGAAGTGTCGCTCAATCCGAAACTGGCCACGTATGAAGTTCGGGTGACGGACGAAACCAAAGACCTTGTCGCTATCTTCCTTGGGACCGTTTATAGAAAAAAGGATAAGATTTGAAGGATGTTGGAATGTATCCCCCTAGTTGACCTGCTGTTTTTCCTTTGCTGTCTTCATCGGGTTTTCCCGGGCCGCTTCATAATATTGCCACCCCCCGCCGAGCGCTTTATAAAGACGCACCAGATTCGTGGTCACGGCACCGTCACTTTGAACCAGTTGGTCCTGGAACGACAACAGCGAAAGCTGGGCGCTCAGCACGTTGTTAAAATCCACCAGCCCAGCCTGGTATCGATCCTTTGCCAAAAGATCGGCCCGGCGGGCCGCCTCCGTTGCCCTGGCTAGGAATTCGCGCCGGCGTTGTTCTTTGGCAAACGCCACGAGTATGTTTTCCACCTCTTCCTGGGCATTGAGTACGACGGATTCATATTGAATCAAAGCCCGCTCCTGGCGGGCGGTCTGCACCTTGATGTTCTGACGGATGGCGCCCGCATCAAAAACATTCCAAGAAACGTTTGGACCGAAGCTCCAGGCTCGACTGGACCATTTTAAAAAATCTTCACTTGAAACAGATTCAAGCCCGATGGTTCCGAACAATTGAAATTTAGGATAAAGATCCGCCGTAGCCACGCCGATCACCGCGGTTTGGGCCGCCAGGTTTCGTTCCGCCCGCAGGATATCGGGCCGGTTGCGCAGCGTTTCCGCTGGTACGCCCACCGCAACCGTCATTGGAGGTACGGGAATCGGCGTGATCGTTTCAAGCTCTTGATGTAGTACACCGGGATTTTCACCCAACAGGACCGCGAGCCGGTTTTTAGCCGCTTCCAGTGCGACTTGAAGCGTGGGTATTGCGGAACGGCTGCGCTCCAGGCTGTACAGGGCCTGCTGTACCGCCAACTCGTCACTAATGCCTGCCTCGTATCGTGAACGATTCCATTCATAGGTTTCCTGTTGTGTTTTGATATTCGCATGGGCGGCTGAAAGGCGAGCCTGATAAGTTCGTACGTCGATATAGTTAAGCGCCACTTCCGCCAGTAAGCTTACCAGCACATTGCGCAGCTCCGCCCGGGTGGCTTCGAGATTTGCCTGGGCAGCTTCCACTGTACGCCGTATGCCGCCGAAAATATCCAGTTCCCAGCTGGCATCAAAACCGGCCGCATAGAGTGTGCCGTCCGTCCTCGCCACTCCGTTTTCACTGCTGCGCGCCTTTGTTACCGAAGCACCGGCGTCTATAGTGGGAAAAAGACCTGCTTTGCTGATGCCCCTTAAAGCTCTGGCTTCACGAAGCCTGGATTGAGCATCTTTTAACGCCAGATTCCCTTTGACGGCGCGTTCGACCAAACTGGTCAGTTCCGGATCATTGAGCGTCATCCACCAATGGGACAGTGTTTTGAAATTCAAAGGACCCGGTCTCAGTCCGCTTTTAAGTTCGGCATGCCATTTTTCCGGGGCATTAGGCGTTACGGGCGTATAATCCGGTCCAACGGGTGCGCAGTCGGTCAGAGTTAGAACAATAAAAACCGTCATAGTTAGAATTATCTGCCAACAGTTCATTGTCCGGGAGCCGTCCATACGTTTCGCTGGTTTGCCTTTTTTTGCATGCATCATCTTTGCCTTATTCGGCATCATGTTTATCCCTTATTTTGACCTTCCAGGCATGGCCTTTTTCACGGCCTGTTTGAAATGAATAGTAGAGGGCCGGAATCAAAAAAATACCCATCAGCGTCGCCGCCAGCATACCGGAAAAAACGGTGGTGCCGATGGCCCGTCGACTGCTGGCGCCCGCACCGCTCGCGATAACCAAGGGCGCCACACCGAGAATAAACGTAAAAGCGGTCATCAACACCGGACGAAAACGGATCTTCGCGCCTTCAATGGCGGCCTTTTCCACCGAATATCCCTGTTCTCTCCGGTCCTTGGCGAACTCTACGATCAAAATGGCGTTCTTCGCAGCCAGGCCCACCAACAAAACCAGGCCGATCTGCGCGTAAATGCTAAAGCTGAGTCCGGCGATCCACAAACCGGCCAGCGCTCCCAGACTGGCCACCGGAATCGACAGGATAATGGAAAGGGGGATATTCCAACTCTCGTATTGTGCCACCAGGAAAAGATAACCAAAAAGCAGCGCCAGCGCGAACAAATATGAAACTTTCCCGCCAGCCTTGCGTTCTTGAAAGGACATCGACGACCAGTCAAATGAATAGCCGGGCGGTAGCGTCTTGGTCCCCAGGCGCTCCATGGAAGCCATGGCCTCTCCCGAGGAAAAACCTGGCGACGCATTGCCGTTGATCTGTACACTGGTGAACTGGTTATAACGGTAGACGATTTGGGGCGCCAGCACCGTGGACAGGGTGATCAGGCTTTTCATGGGCACCATTTTATTGTCGTCGCTTCGGACATACAGCCGGTTGATATCGTCCATCGTGTCCCGGTATCGGGCCTCTGCCTGAACATTGACCTGATAGGTCCTGCCGTACAGGTTGAAATCGTTGACATAACCTGAACCGAGATTTTTATTGAGCGTGCCAAAAACCCGGCTGACCGGCACTTTGAGCGTTTCGGCCCGGGTGCGGTCCAGATTCACAAAAATCTGAGGCGTGTTCGCCGTATACGTCGAAAAGACCCGCATCAATGTCGGGTCCTGATTGGCAGCGATAACCAGAGATCGGGTCACCGCGGCGATGTCCCGGGGAGGCTGACTTTCAAGTACCTGAAGCCGAAAGTCAAAACCGCCTGTCGTTCCCAGACCGAATATGGGCGGCGGCGCAAAGGCAAAGATATTGGCCGAGGAAATACCGGCAAGTCTGGCCTGTGCCTGGCCGAGAACGGCCTCTAATTTCTGATTCGGACGGGTCCGTTGGTCCCATGGTTTCAGGACGACAATACCGAATCCGACATTTTCGGCCGTGCCGCTGAGCAGGCTGAATCCACTGACACCCAGAAAATCATCAATGCCGTCTATGTCTCGTAAGGCCGTTGTCGCGCGTTCCATAACCCTGTTGGTCCTGTCCAAAGTGGCGCCTTCAGGAAGCTGTGTATTGATAAAAAAGACCCCCTGGTCTTCCTGGGGCAAAAAGCTGGTGGGGCTGTGGCTGAAAATAAACCAGGCGGCGCCGATAACGCCGGCAAAGAGCAAAAATGCGACCATCAGCTTGCGAATGAGCCAAGCGGCGCCGGCGACATACATATTGCGTGAGGTTTCCAGCGCCCGGTTGAACCAAGCCAGCGGACCGTGTTTCGGAATTTTCGGCGCTTTGAGCAAAACAGCACAAAGGGCAGGGCTTAATGTTAAAGCATTGATCGCCGAGATGACCACGGCCGTGCAAATGGTCACGGCGAATTGTTTATAAAGCTGGCCGGTGATGCCGGGCATGAACCCCACCGGCACGAACACGGCCAAAAGCACCAGGGTCGTAGCGACGATGGGTCCGGTGACCTGCCCCATGGCGTGAATGGTTGCCGCCTTTGCGCCGAGCTTTCGTTTATCCATGACCCTGTATACGTTTTCAACGACCACGATGGCATCGTCCACCACCAGGCCGATGGCCATGATAAGGGCGAACAGGGAAAGGGTGTTGGCGGTGTATCCCAGCGCCAGCAAAACGGCAAAAGTACCGATAAGCGAGACCGGAATGGTGACCGTGGGGACCAGCGTGGCCCGCCAGTCTTGCAGAAAAATGAAGTTCACGAACAAAACCAGAAGAAAGGTAATGACAAGGGTCAGCTCGATCTCGTGAATCGCCGCGGAAACGTATTTGGTGGTATCGTAAAAAACATCGTACTGAACATCGCTGGGCTGCCGCTGTGCAAGATGGTTGAGTTCGGCCCGTACGGCTTTCATGGTATTCAGAGCGTTGGCGTTGGAAGACCGGTAGATTCCGATCGCCAAGGACGCCTGGCCGTTAAAAATCGACCGGGTGAGGTAGGATTTAGCGCCCAGTTCAACACGGGCCACGTCGCGAATTCTCACCAACCCACCTTGATCATTGCTGCGGACGACGATGTTTTCAAATTCTTCAGGTTTGTCAAGCCGTCCTCTGGCTCGCAGGGTGTACTGGAGTTGTTGGCCGCTTTCCGTCGGCGATGTTCCGATGGACCCCACTGCGGCCTGGATATTTTGCTGTCTTATGGCGGTGATCACGTCATCGGCGGTCAATCCCCGGGCGGTAAGCCGCTTCGGGTCCATCCAGATACGCATGCTGTATTCAAACTCTCCAAAAATAAAAACATCGCTGACACCATTGATCCGCACCAGGGCATCTTTTATATTTCGGCTGACATAGTTGCTTAAAAAAAGCTTGTCTCGTGTACCTTTGGGAGAAAAGAATTCTACTGCCCCCAATATGTCTGTGGATCGCCTGCGCACATCGATACCCTGATCAACCACCGATTGGGGCAGTTTGGAAGTGGCCAGCTGCACCCGGTTCTGCAGATTAACCTGATCGATGTCCGGATCAGTGCCCACTTCAAATGTGACGGCCAGGGTATATCGACCGTCGTTGGAGCAGGAGGAGGCCATGTAGAGCATTTTTTCCACGCCGTTGACTTCTTTTTCAATGGGCGCGGCGACATTGTCGGCCACAACCCGGGCATTAGCGCCCGGATAGACGGCGGTGACTCGGATCTCCGGCGGTGTAATGTTGGGATACTGGGAAACGGGAATGTTATACAGTGCAATGAGTCCCGCCAGGGTGATGACGATGGAAATCACCATGGCAAGGCGCGGACGTTCAATGAATATCTGTGAAAACATGGATCATCTCCCTTGGTGTTCATCGGCGGTAATGGTTTTCACAGTCTGACCGGGCCGGACTTTCTGAACGCCCTCAACGATGACCCTTTCATTGACGGATAGACCGGATTCCACGGCCCAGTTGGCCCCGACCACGGGGCCGGTTTTAATCCGTCGCACGCCAACGCGGCTTTGATTATCCACCAGAAGAACATATCGTCCTTCGTGATCTTCCAGAACCGCCGTCTGGGGCACCACGGGCATGGGTTTCGGTGTGCTTTTAGTAACCAGAATGGTGACATACTGTCCTGGAAGCAAAGTGCCGTCGAGATTCTTAAACAAGGCCCGAACCGCAATGGTGCCCGTGGAAACATCCACGGTATTGTCCACGAAATCCACATGGCCTTTCATTTTGAGAATTTGACCGTCTGCCAGCTTGATTCTCGGCATCAGCATGGGATTTCTTTTACCCTTATCAGCATCTTTAAGGGCGATATGAACGGCGGAGAGATCGTTTTCGCTGATGGAATATACCACTCGAATCGGATCCAGTTGAACGATTCGGGCCAGAGTACCGGAATTGGGCCCGACCAAATTCCCTATTGTAAAAGCGGTTCGTCCGATGCGACCGCTGATGGGCGCCTTGATGGATGTGTAGTTCAGATTGATTCGGGCGATTTGAAGATTGGCTTTAGCCTGCTCGAGCTGGGCTTTGGCGCGGAGTTCTTCGGCCACAGCATTATCCAGATCCGTTGCGGATATTCCGCCGGAGCGGACGTTTTGCGCCCGCCGGAGGTATTGCTGCGCCTTGGTGAGTATCGCTTCAGCCTGGGCCAGCGAGGCTTTGTCCGCATCAACTTTGGCCAGGTAGGGCGCCTGTTCGATTACGTAGAGAAGATCCCCGGCGTGAACATCGCTTCCCTCCTTGAATTCGACCCTTTCCAGAAAACCCTCCACCCGGGCTCTTAGATTAACGCTCTGGACAGCCTCCACATGACCCACATATTCCGACGGAGGGTTGACATCCTGTTCGATCACCTTGGCGACTGTGACCTGAGGCTGCGGTCCGGTTGTCGGACCAGCGGGTGCGGCTATTGCTTTACAGTGTATCCCGAGTATCAGCAGTATACTCAAAAACAAAATAGACGGTCCGTTTAAAAGGTCCCTCGCGTCTTTTTTGTTATACCGGGCTTCAGAATATTTGCTGTTGCCGTCAATCGCAGCGGTTGCCGTTTGAACACAACCGGATTTAAGCTTCATTCTCATTGGTTATGATCCTTATCGACAAAAAAAGAGAAATAAGATCGATTGAACTATCGCATAATTCAGGTTGACAAAAATAAGTGTCTGGAATAAATTATTTTATGATGGAGCCATTCCCCTTGAGTACCCATTCTGATGTTACCTTCATATAAATAACGATAAGCTTATGGTCAGCACAAAGCTTCACAAAAAGATTGAGCACCTTTTATCTTTGGCCGATGTTCGAATAAACGGCGACCGTCCATGGGATATCCAGGTTTATCATGAAAAGCTATACCCGCGCATCCTTGCCGAAGGTTCGCTCGGTCTCGGCGAAGCGTATATGGACGGATGGTGGGATTGTGATAAGGTCGACGCGTTCATTTGCAGGATCTTAAAAGCAAATATAGATGATAAAGTCAATCCCCGAATGGAAGCCTTGTCTTACATTAAAGCCCGAATTTTCAATCTTCAAAAACCTGATTCATGTTTTTTGAACTGCCAGCATCACTATGATATCGGCAATGATCTTTACCGATTTATGTTGGACAAGTTTCGGATATATAGCTGCGCTTACTGGAAAAACGCAACTTCTCTCGATGAAGCCCAGGAAAATAAATTGGATCTGATTTGCCGGAAGATGTTTTTAAAACCGGGAATGCGCGTTCTCGATATCGGATGCGGGTGGGGCGGAACCGCGAAGTATATGGCCGAAAATTATGATGTCGAGGTCGTGGGGGTCACGGTTTCAAAAAAACAAGCCAGTTTTGCCGAAAAATTTTGTGAAGGGCTTCCGGTGACCATTCGCCTCGAAGACTACCGAAGCATAGAAGGGGTTTTCGATCGCATTGTTTCCGTCGGTATGATCGAACATGTCGGATACAAAAACTATAAAACATTCATGAACGTGGCGCGTCAAAGCATTAAAGAAGACGGTCTTTTTGTTTTACAAACCATCGGCGGCAATAGCAGCGTAAAAAAAACCGACCCCTGGATCAGCCGGTATATTTTTCCAAATTCCCTTCTACCATCCGCAAAACAACTGACCGAAGCCATTGAAAAATTATTCGTTCTCGAAGACTGGCATAATTTTGGTCAGGATTACGACAAAACGCTGATGAACTGGTTTCAAAATTTCGATGACAACTGGCACCGTCTCAAAGATAAATATGGCGAGCGTTTCTATCGCATGTGGAAATTCTATCTTTTGTCCTGTGCCGGTACATTTCGCGCAAGGGACAACCAGCTATGGCAAATCGTTCTTTCGCCCCACGGTACACCGGGCGGGTATTTTGCTCCGCGTTAATCTGACTTTTTCATAATACAACCATTAAAACAGCTTTAACTGCCGGTGGCCGGTTTCGGTTTTTTTTGACGGCGCCATCGTTTCATGGGTAACCAAATTTTCTTCGATTTCACGGACAAACGGCGACAGGGTCTGCTTCTTGATTTTCCCGAATCTTTTTCGTGTTTTTGAAAAGGTGATAAAAAGGCGATGTTTGGCGCGGGTCATGGCGACATAAAACAGGCGCCGTTCCTCTTCGAGGTTCGAGGGTTCGTTATATACGGATTGAAACGGCAGCAAACCGTTTTCACAGCCACAAATAAAAACCACCGGAAATTCCAGCCCTTTTGAAGCGTGCATGGTCATCAATGAAACGCATTCACATTGATATTGGTACATATCGGTATCTGTCTGTAATGCGCAAGTTTTCAAAAAATCTTTGGCATCGGTATCGGAATGTGTATAAAGATCGATCACGTGCTTTAAAGCACGTTCTGTTTTTTGATCCCATTGCTCAGAATTTGACAACCGAGTGTAATCTAAAATAAAAAGAAGCTTTTCCCCCATGGATAGGTTATGTATCCTATGTTTTATTTTAAAAATTTCGCCGGTTACATCAACAATCTTTGTTTGCAGTGTTCTTCCCATCTCTTTAATGGGAATCCTGCGGACATGTATCAGCGCAGTTTCCAGCGACATTCGTTTCCCGATGCACCAACTTTTGAAAATTTGCAGAGATTTTTTTGCCAGCGTCGGTTTGATTATTTTCGAGCTTCTTTCAAAGTCGGAAAAACTTCCGGTTCCCTCCACCACTTTTAATAATGACACCAGATTGCCGATGCTTTCTGAATGGAGTATATTTTCTCTGCTCACGGTTTGATAAGGAATACCTGCGGCATCGAAAATTTGTGACAACACCTTGTTTTGTTCCGAAGTGCGATACAGAACGGCAAAATCAGAAAATCCCAAATTTTCCTGAAACGGTTGTTCTCGAACATGACCAAAATCAATGGAATGAAACCCTGTGCCCCCCATCAGTTGTTCTATGTTTTTTCCGATGGCTACCGCTTCTGATTTTTCAGAATTTGCCTCGATAACAGAAATCGTTTTTTTACCGCTTATTTCTGAATAGATGCGTTCTTTAAATGAAATTTCGCCCTGCGCTTGAATCACTTGATAGGAACCGTCGAGAATGGTCTGGGTCGATCGGTAGTTTTGCGTCAGTTTGATGATTTGCGCATCCGGATAATCGTTAACAAAGCGGTTGAAATATTCGGCGCTCGATCCTCTGAATCCATAAATGCACTGGTTAGGATCACCGACGACACAAATTTTTCTATCGAGGCCGGGTGGAACAAGGGCTTTGATGATCCTGTACTGGCCGTGATTTAAGTCTTGATATTCGTCCACAAAAATATATTGAAAAAACTTCCGATATGAATCGGTGACGTGATTATTTTTCTCGAGCAGGCGAACGGTTTTGAATATCAGATCCTCATAATCGCAAAGACTTTGTATGGCCAACAATTCTTGATAGGACTGATAGACTGCGTGAAAATATTTTTTCTTTGGATCGTCGGTATGCTTTAACCATTCATTGGGATCCAGAATGTTTTGCTTGGCGGAGATGATCTGTTCAAGCAACTTTTTGGGTTTGATATGTATTGAATCCAGCGATGTTTTGGCCTGTTTGATGGCATCGTTTAACAAAAGTTCACGATCTTTTTCGTCAATGACCGTATAGGCGTCGTTTTCCTGTTGCTTTAAAATATGAAAGCAAAGGCTGTGAAACGTTCCGACGAAAGCCTTTGTTTTCGTTTTTTTCAACAGTCGTTCGAGTCGGTGGCGCATTTCAAGGGCCGATTTATTGGTGAATGTTACCGCAAGGATATTTTCCGATGGAACATTTTTTTCCAGGGTAAGAAAGGCCATTTTATGGGTCAGCGTTCTGGTTTTGCCGGTTCCGGGACCCGCAATGATGATCATCGCCTTTTCGTTATTTTTCACGGCACGGCGCTGTTGGCGATTCAGCGCTATGGTGTAGTCTTTTTCTGCTGCCGGCGTTTGAGACCCATCTTTTAAGAATTTATGAAATAATAAAGATGCAGTCGGTTTTTGATATTCCTTTTTTTGTATATTCTCGTTGGTCCGGGATGCTTTTACAAAAAACAAAGGTTTTTGCCTGTTTAGCTTTTGTCGTTCTTCTGAATCGAATATTTTTATTTTTCCGAATTCTCCATCATAACCGGGCAATAGAACGATGTCGTTCTGTCTTACTTTCGTGATGGCGTCGCTCAGCAGGGGAAGACCCGCGGAATCTATTTTATCATTGTCCAGCGTCGTTAAAATGTCCAATTCAGACCCCAATTTTTCAAGCAAATCTTTATAGGTTTCCATTACTTTTTTTGAGGTCGGACCGACGTTCAACACTTCGGACAAGATTTCGACAAGTGGAATCGCATTGAAATACGGATGGTGGCTTTTAGGTTTGACCCCCGGCGGTCGATCCGCCAGTTCCTCAACCCGGTACAACACGCCCAAGGTCATCGGTTTATTACAGACCGGGCACATGCCGCCAGACTTCTTTGTTTTATCGGGCCAGGAGCGGACTTGACAATTCCGATGACCGTCAAGATGATATTTTCCTTCCTCCGGATAAAACTCCAGCGTACCGATGAATCTTTTGGGATCCCCGCTTTGGAGTGCGGATCTTATGGCCGAAAATGACAATTGGGTATCAAACAGGTTTGCTTCCCTTCCCAGTTTTAATGGTGAATGGGCATCGGAATTGGAAATCAGTGTCATCCCGTCCAGTGCCGAGACGCGCCAATTCATTTCAGGATCCGAAGAAAGACCTGTTTCAACGGCAAAGATATGAGACGTGAGATCCTCGAAACATTCATCTATAGAATCGAAACCTGATTTTGAACCCAACAGCGAAAACCACGGCGTCCAAATATGAGCGGGTACGAGAAACCCACTATCGTCGGTTTCGAGAAGCATTTCCAAAAGATCCCTGGCATCAAGACCCAGTATCGGCCGGCCGTCGGATTTGATATTTCCGATCTTATCGAGTTTTGAAGCAAAATTATCCGCCTGATTAACATCAGACAAAAAAACAAGATTATGATTCTTTCGGGTCTTTTTATTTTTCTTGTAGATATTGCTGATTTCAGAAACCAGCATAAAGCGCACTTCTCTGCGGCACGACTCAGGTACCTGTCGATCGCATTGTCTTGAAAATTCTTTTTTCAATTCAAACAGTCCGGATTCCGCAGGCACCAGTTTTTCTTTGATTTCCGCCAACCAGCCCGGATGCGTAAAATCGCCAGTCCCGATAACGGTGATGCCTTTAAGCTGAGCCGCAATATATAAGCTTTCAAGATCCAAATTTTTTGACGTTGCTCTTGAAAAACGAGAATGAACGTGAAAATCCGCTACAAATTTCATATCTCCATCACAATTTAGGGTGTGAAACTTAAGTTGTTCGTTTTGTATTAAAAACTCTTGTCACAAGTCCTTAAACAGTATATATATTTATATTAACTAAATTAAAATACCATATATGGTATATTTTGATTTTTTTTTAAGCTTTAATATAAGCGTCAGTGGTGCTGCCTTTTATATTGATATTTTTTCGATAAATCATTACTTATGAACAATAAATTTTATTCCTTTGATAATCTATTATTTATTTAAACGCTTCTTGGTTTTTATAAACAAAATAAAAATGGTTATTTTTTAGTAAAATAAATAGGTTATGAAATTATTATATATATCGACATTCTTTTAATATAATATTATCTAAAGATATATAAATAAGGAATAGAGAATGAAATTTAAAATTAAAAAAAATGATGTTCTCGATGTGTTGTCTAAAATTCAGGGAATCAGTGGTCGTAAAAGTAATTTACTCATTACTTCAAATGTTCTTATTAAAACAGCCAAAGATGGTATACAGCTTATCTCAACAGACCTTGAAACCGGTTTTGAAGGATTATATCCGGCTGCGATCGAAACGCAGGGAACATTAACGATAAACGCCAGAAAGTTCTATGAAATTGTAAGAGAGTTTCCAAGCGAAGACATTCAGATCAGTGAAGCGGACAACTATTGGATAAAAATCGGCAACAAAAGCGTGACATACAATATCGTCGGTTTGAATCCCGATGATTTTCCGGAAACGCCGAAGTTGGAGGACGCCGAATTATTCAGCATTGATTCCGAAGTCTTTAAAAAGATGATTGAAAAGACGGTTATCGTTACCGGTGCTGCCGATGAAAAAAGGAGCCATATCACGGGAATTTATTTTGAGATTATTCAAACAGAAGATGTAAATATTGTCAGGATGGTTTCAACCGACGGCAACCGGCTTTCCAAAGCCGATTGCGTGTTTGATAAAGATATCCGGCTGCCCGAGAAACTCGGTATATTGATACCGAAAAAAGCCATGAATGAAGTCATTAAATTTTTGGATACTAGCGGCACCGTTCAATTAGGAATAAAAAATAATAATTTCATTATCAAAAAGGATTATGAAACCATTATCATCAGACTGCTTGAAGGCGATTTTCCTGAATATGGGGATATCATTCAACGTAAAGATTTTCATATGATTCATATGGATCGAAAAATGTTTTTAATGATGTTAAAAAGAATGTCTATCTTATCTTCGGAAGATTATAAAGGCGTTATATTTAATTTCAAAAAAAATCATCTTGTGATTACGACAACCAACCCGGACCTGGGGGAATCCAAAGAAGATATGGCCATCGATTATCAGGGAGATCCCATCGAAGTGGCCTTTAATCCCCGATATATTATCGAGACGCTGAGTGTTATCGATACGGAAAAGGTCATTGTCAATCTGTTTGATAATGAAAAACCGTGTTTAATAGAAGGAGAAAATGATGATACGTATTTAAGTGTTATCATGCCGATGAGAATATGAAAACAAAAGAAAATAGTTACAGTGCCGATCAAATAAAGGTTCTCGAAGGACTGGAAGCGGTCCGGAAAAGACCGTCCATGTACATCGGGAACGTCAATGTAGAAGGACTTCATCATCTGGTTTATGAGGTGGTGGACAATAGTATAGATGAAGCCATGGCCGGCTATTGCGACCTGATAAAGGTGGTTATCCATACGGATAACAGTGTCAGTGTCGAGGATAATGGACGGGGAATACCCGTAGGGATACAAAAATCCGAAAATATACCCGCCGTCGAGGTTGTCATGACCAAACTCCATTCAGGCGGTAAATTTGATGATCATTCGTATAAAGTGTCCGGCGGACTTCACGGTGTGGGTGTGTCGGTGGTCAATGCACTTTCAAAATTTATGGAAGTCGAAGTCTATACCGATGGAAATATTTATTATCAAACCTATGAAAGAGGGAAAAAAACCAGAGAACTGAGTGTCATCGGTAAAACGAGAAAAAGAGGAACGAAAATACATTTCATCCCTGATACCGAAATTTTAGAAACAGATAATTTCAGTTATGACGTTCTGATTCGACGATTGAGAGAACTTGCATTTTTAAATAAAGGGGTCAAATTAATCATAGAGGATGAACGTTCGGATAAAAAAGACGAGTTTTATTATAAAGGCGGCATTGTTTCTTTTGTGGGATACCTTAATAAAATGAATTCCCCTTTGCATAAACCCATTTTTATAGAAGGTAATAAAAATGATGTTCAAATAGAGGTCGCCATTCAATATAATGATACATACAAAGAAAAAATATTTTCATTTGCAAATAATATCAACACAATAGAAGGTGGTTTTCACCTTATTGGCTTTAAAGCGGCATTAACCAGGAGCATCAACCAATATTTAAGCAATGGAAATTTGCCAAAAAACCTCAAAGTCAAGATCAGCGGTGACGATATTCGAGAAGGCTTGACCGCGGTGATAAGCCTTCGCATTAAATCTCCGCAGTTCGAAGGCCAAACGAAAACCAAGCTCGGAAACAGTGAAGTCAAAGGACTAGTCGAATCGCTGGTCAATGAGAAATTGAGTGTCTTTTTGGAGGAGAATCCAAGCGTTGCAAAGAAAATCGTCGAGAAAGCCGTGGACGCATCACGGGCAAGAGATGCGGCCAAACGCGCCAGAGATCTTGCGAGAAAACAGGGCGCGCTGATCGATTCAACCCTTCCGGGAAAACTTGCCGATTGCCAGGTATCGGATCCGGCCGCCAGAGAACTCTTTATCGTTGAGGGAGATTCTGCAGGAGGTAGTGCAAAACAGGGACGAGACCGAAAATTTCAAGCCATTTTGCCTTTAAAAGGGAAAATATTAAATGTCGAAAAATCGCGTTTTGATAAGATATTACGAAGCGAAGAAATAAAGAATATCATCACCGCTCTTGGCACCGGCGTTGGTGATGAAGAATATGATATTCAAAAGATTCGCTATCACAAAACCATTATCATGACAGATGCGGATGTGGATGGATCTCATATTCGAACGCTTCTATTGACGTTTTTTTACCGTCATATGCCGGAGATGATCGAAAACGGCTTTCTCTACATCGCTCAGCCGCCTTTGTTTAAAGTCGGAAAAGGAAAGAGCGCCATATATTTGAAAAACGAAAAAGAGCTCAACGATTATATTTTAAAGCGCGCCTGCAACAACAAAATAATTAAATTGCAAACCGGAGAAAATAGTGTATCGGAACACAATCTTTATCTTTTTGTCACCGGTCTTTCTGAATATTTTTCCATTATGTCGAGATTCAAAGAAAGGGGAATTATTGAGGAACTGGTAGAAATACTTATAAAGGAAGGTGTTGAAAACAAGGATTTCCTTCAGGACATTAAAAAAATGTCCCAACTCAAAGAAACGCTGACTGAAAAAGAGTATGAAGTCAGCGATATTCGATGGAATGATGAAAGAGATATTTATGAAATGACCGTTGAAACGCCGTTTCACAAACAAAAAGATCTATTGTTTGTCGATGTGTCAAACAAAAAAGTCAAACGTTTGAAAATCAGCCGAAATCTTGTCTATTCCAGTGATTATCAAAACTGTTTGCTATTAAGCAAAAGCATATCGAAATATGACACTCCGCCGTTTTGTATTTTCAACAAGGATGATGAAAAAGAAATTTTGCGCATCGATGAGAAAAAACAGCTGCTTTCCTTTTTTATGGAGGAAGCCAAAAAAGGGCTTGGCATCCAGCGGTATAAAGGCCTTGGGGAGATGAATCCGGACCAATTATGGGAGACCACCATGAATCCGGAAAAAAGAATGCTGCTGCAGGTAAAGGTCGAAGATGACGTTGAAACCGATGAAATTTTTACCGTGCTCATGGGGGAAGAAGTTGAACCCAGGCGGGATTTTATCAGCAGCAACGCCCTTGAAGTCAGCATGTTGGATATATAACGGCCTTTCGTTTGGAGGAGAGAAGGAAAATCGATGTATATACATAAGATTCAGGCAAGGGATTTACCGGATCTTTGGTTTCAGGCGGTTCATGATATTCTGGATCATGGCAGAAAGTTTACCATCGACCGCGGAAGTTATGCTGGACAGACAAGACTCGAATATGATTTTTTTACGGGTCACATTAAATATCCGGGCACCCATCCACTGATACCCGACATACCCCCGGCATGCGGTATCCCGAATCCTGTTGAAGAAGCTTATATTTACGGTGGTGACGGCTATGAAAGATCGTATATCGAATATGTCATGACCGGTCAAAAAGAACCCGGTGAATCCTATACCTATGGAGAAAGGCTCACACGAGCGCCGATTTCCGAGGAAAAGCTTCGGTGGTGGAAGGAAGGAAACGCGGAAATTATCGATAAAAGAGACGTGGACGGACGAGCGGTTTTTGAAGAGGATGGACAGCTTTTTTTAAATCAAATCGAATGGATCATTCAAACCTATCAAAAATATGGAAGAAGAAACAATCAAATGGTACTGCAAGTGGCGCATCCGTCGGATCTAACACTTCTGGATCCGCCGTGCCTGCGTTCCATCGATACCCGAATTCAAGATGACGCGCTTCATTTTATCGTGTATTTTCGTTCATGGGATTTGTGGGGAGGCATGCCGGCGAATCTGGCCGGAATACAAAATCTAAAAGAATACATGGCTGGCGAAATAGGGGTTAAAGACGGTGAAATGATCGTCGAAAGCAAGGGGCTTCATCTTTACGGGTATGCGGAAGAGCTGGCGAAACTAAGGTGTATGAAGACTTAAAATAGAGTTCAGTGTTCAGATTTCAGAACCGTATCATTGCCCTTTCTGAACGCTGAACCCCTGAACACTGAACGCTTATTTTTAAAACTAGAATTCTATGCTGTTCGGGGTTCTCGGAAAAGGGATGACATCCCGTATATTGGTAATACCGGTTACCAGCATGAGCAATCGTTCGAAACCCAGGCCGAAGCCGCTGTGTTCAACCGATCCGAACCGCCTTGAATCCAGATACCACCAGTAATTTTGTTTGGGCATTTTCATCTCGTCCATCCTGTTTTCAAGCACATCCAGTCGCTCTTCACGCTGGCTGCCCCCGATAATTTCTCCAATTCGAGGGACCAGAACATCCATGGCCGCCACCGTTTTTTGATCATTGTTTAATCGCATGTAAAACGGTTTCAGGGTCTTGGGATAATCAAATACGATGACCGGTTTTTTAAAATGCGCCTCGGTTAAATAGCGTTCATGCTCGGTCTGGAGGTCCTTTCCGAAGTCGATTTCAAATTCAAAGGTTTTTCCGGATTGCTTCAATATCTCAACGGCAGTCGTATAGGAAATACGCTTGAATTCGGCTTCGGCCACATGGTTTAGCGTTGTTATTAATTGCTTATCGACATATTTTGCAAAAAGTTCGATATCCTCTATGCAGGCGTCAAGAATAAACCCTGTTAAAAACTTGATGATTTCTTCGCCCAGGTCCATGTTACCTTTCAGGTCGCAAAAAGCCATCTCGGGTTCGACCATCCAAAATTCGGCGACATGCCGGCTGGTATTGGAGTTTTCGGCGCGAAATGTCGGGCCGAAAGTGTAAACATCTCCGAGGGCAAGGGCAAACATCTCCGCGGACAGTTGTCCGGAAACTGTCAAATTCGCCTCTTTACCGAAAAAATCTTTGGTATAGTCTGTTTTACCGTCTAAAAGCGGCGGGTGATCCATCGGGAGTGTGGTGACGCGGAAAAGTTCTCCGGCGCCTTCGCAGTCGGAGCCGGTGATAATGGGCGAGTGGATATATTTAAAACCCCGGTCCCTGAAAAATTTATGAATAGCGAATGACAGCTCGGAGCGGATGCGAAACGCTGCCCCGTATTTATTGGTTCGTGGTCTTAAATGGGCGATGGTTCTTAGATATTCGTCTGTATGGCGCTTTTTTTGCAGCGGAAAGGTTTCGGGAGCAATACTTATGATTTCAAGCCGTTTTGCGACGATCTCCCACTTTTGACCGGATCCTTTTGATTCTATTAACTTTCCTGAAACCGCCACCGCCGAACCGGTGGAGAGCCGGGTAATATCGTCGTAATTGGTCAATGCATTATCGGCAACAATCTGGATGTTTTTCAGACAGGATCCGTCATTGATCTCTAAAAATGAAAAATTTTTCGAATCCCTTCGGGTGCGAACCCATCCTTTTATCAGAACGTGATCGATGGGTTGGTCCGATTGTAACAAATTAAAAATTTTCCTTCGGTGTATCATGGCTCACCTGTCTCCGATGATTTAGATTCATCCATTACAGCCTGACGCTGATATGATAAAGCTGATCTTTTCTCTGTAGCAAGATGACCAGCGACTTTCTTTTACGGAATTTTATCGTTGCTTTTTTAAAATCTTTCGTGTTCTTTATCGTGAATTCATCGATTTGGCGGATAACATCTCCGGGTTCGGCGCCGATGCGGGCGAGATACGACTGCGGATTCAGCTCTGAAATCAAGACGCCTTCTTGAGCGTAGATCTTATAGGTGTAACGCGTGTTCTTGGTAAGATTTTTTACCTTAATCCCGAGAATATCGTAAGCTAGCTCCATTGCCAGATCCTCGGGAAATGCCGTCGACCGGACAGTAAACATTTTTTTTTGGCCGTCTCTTAACACACCGATGTCAAGAATTTCTCCGGCAGAAATATTGCTCATCGCGGTATTAAAATCGTTTTGTGACAAAATCTTTCGAGAACCGACAGACTGAATAATATCTCCCACATGTATTCCGGATCTAAAGGCAGGTCCGGATGATTCTGTTTTTTTTACCAATACGCCTTTAGCGCCCGCTGCCTTTAAATACTTAGCCAGGTCGGCATCCAGATTTTGAACGGTGATGCCGATCCATGCCGGGACCACTTCCCCATACTTTATAAGATCTGAAACGACTCTTTTTGCTTTATCGATCGGTATGGCAAACCCGATCCCCTGGGCTTTGGCATATATTGCGGTATTAATGCCGATGAGTTCACCGTATATGTTCAAGAGCGGTCCGCCGCTGTTTCCCGGGTTAATGGAAGCATCCGTTTGAATGAAATCGCGATAGAATGTATTGTCGACGTTTACGCTTCGATTGACAGCGCTGATCACGCCGGTGGTAACCGTGTTTGAAAAACCAAAAGGGTTTCCGATGGCGATAACGGTTTCTCCGATCAAAAGATTGCCGGAATCGCCCATTTTTATATTCGGAAGCACACCTTTCGGAGAAATTCGCAACACCGCCAAATCAGAATCCGGATCTGCACCGATGATGTTTGCCTTAAATTCACGCCCGTCTTTTAATGTAACGGTAATGGTCGAGCTTTTAATAATCACATGCTTATTGGTAAGAATAAACCCTCGTTTGCCGTCTATTATCACCCCAGATCCGAGGCTGGTCCGCTTATACTTTTGTTCGTAGCCTGGATCGAAAAAGTCTTTAAAAAAAGACTCAAAATTCGGATCCAACCCTAATCCGTAAAAGGGATTCACACGTTTATGGACTTCTGACTGCGAGCTGATGTTAACTACTGCCGGACTGACTTTTTTGACGGCTTTTACAACCGCACTTTCCCTCAGGTTTTCAGCGAAGCTGTTGGTCGGGACGATCAGGCAAAACATAATAAATAGATCAAAAAGCAACACCGCCGCGATGAAAAAGAAATTGTTTTGCGTTTTTATTTCTGGCATTTTGAGCTCCGGTATAATACATTATGCACTTAAATTTCTAAAAAGAATATATATCATGAGCATAAACAGCATTCAAGACATCTTACAGCTGGTCGAACAGCCCAGTCGATATTTAGGTTCTGAAATCAATGCCGTAAAAAAAGATCACAACACGGTCGATTTGCTTTTTGGGTTGGTCTTTCCGGATCTTTATGAGATCGGAACTTCTCATTTCGGTCTTCAGATCCTCTATCACATCCTCAACACGCATCCGGATATCGCAGCGGAAAGGATCTTTGCACCGGCATCCGATATGGCCGCTTATCTGAAATCATCCGGCATATCCCTTGCTTCTCTGGAATCCAAAAAGCCGCTTGCAGAATTTGATATTATCGGCTTCAGTCTTCTTTATGAACTTAACTATACGAATATACTTAACATGTTGGATTTATCCGGTCTTCCCTTTCTTGCGCGGGAGCGGGATTTATCTTCTCCTTTTATCGTTGCCGGCGGTCCTTGCATGTGTAACCCGGAGCCTGTCGCCGATTTTTTTGACGCCATCGTCATCGGAGACGGTGAAAACGTCATCATGGACATGTGTCTGGACTGGTTTGAATGGCGGAAAAACGATGCTCGCAATAAAGACGCGCTTTTGAAGCTGTGGTCTCGGATCAAAGGTGTCTATATACCGGCTTATTTTAAGCCAAAATTCGGTCTTTCGGGTTTTCAGAGGATCTTTCCCAGGTTTAATGATTACCAGCGAATTGATAGAGCGGTTGTCGGAGATCTCGACGAAGCGCCGTTTCCGGATATACCCGTCATACCCTATGCCAAACCGATTCACGACCGGTTAAGACTGGAGGTCTCAAGAGGATGCACACGAGGGTGCCGCTTTTGTCAGGCCGGTATGATATATCGACCGGTTCGTGAGCGGTCTTTGGGTAAACTACTTTCACTGTCTGAGGCTTCCGTTAATGCAACGGGTTATGAAGACATATCTCTTTTATCTCTAAGTACTGGGGATTATAGTTGTATTCAGCCATTAATGGAGAGCATGATGACCTTGTACGGTCACCGGCGCATCGCCCTTTCCTTTCCGTCTTTAAGGGCGGGTACGTTGACTCCAAAGTTAATGAAGCTCGTAAAAAAGGTCAGAAAGACCGGTTTTACAATCGCTTTGGAAGCGGGAAGCCAGCGGCTTCGAGATGTCATTAATAAAAATATCCAGGAAAAAGACATCTTCGATACCATAAACGATGCCTTTGGCTTGGGGTGGCAGGTCGTAAAATTATATTTTATGGTCGGCCTTCCTACAGAGACGGATGAGGATGTGCAGGCGATTGTTGACCTTGTGAAAAGGATCAACGCTCACCGGCGGAAAAGCAGGCCTAACAGTCATATCAATGTCAGCGTTGCGACCTTTATCCCCAAACCGCATACCCCTTTTCAGTGGCTCCCTCAAATTTCTTTGGGCGAATCAAAAGAAAAAATTTCGCTGTTGAAACAAAAGCTTAACATCTCAGGGGTTCGCTTCAAATGGCAAAATCCCGAGGTCAGTCTTGTGGAAGGACTTTGGGCGAGGGGTGATCGGCGACTCGGCCGATTACTGGTCACTGCCTGCAAGAAAGGGTGTCGATTTGACGGCTGGAGTGACCAGTTCAAATACCGGTTGTGGGAAGCCTCTTTTTTGGAAGAGGACGTCAATGTAGATTTTTATACGACGCGTGCAAGAGATGCGGCGGAGCCGCTGCCGTGGGACCATATCGACACCATGGTTACAAAGGAATATCTTATTGGAGAATGGGAAAGGGCCGTAAAGGGAGAGCCGACGAAAGACTGCAGAAACGGCGATTGTAATCAATGCGGGGTATGTGATTTTCAAACCGTAAAGCCCTTCGTGAATGCTGACTGTAAAGGTCAATCCCCGAATAATCTTGTTACCACACACCAACCGGCCGGAGAATATGGAAAACTTAAGATATCCTTTTCAAAACAAGGGATGGCGAAGTATTTCGGGCATCTTGAAATGGTAAAAATTTTCTTGCGCGCCATTCGCCGGGCCGAAATTCCGGTCAAATATTCCAAAGGATTTCATCCAAAACCGAACATATCTTTTGAGGATCCCCTTCCAGTCGGCTTAGAAAGTTTGATGGAAACATTTTATTTGTCCACAGAAAAGAACATCGAACCGGCGCTCATCGTCGAAAGATTAAACAAACACCTTCCTGAGGGATTGCATATTCTAAACTGCCGGCCGGCTTCCAAAAATCTTTCCCAAAAAACTTTCGAGCCCGTCAATTATTCGATAACCCTGAAGAACATGTGTTTCAATGAAGAACAAATAAACGATTTTCTTAACCGGAAAACCTTTATATTCTCACGGCTGAATCGAAAAGGAAAATCCAAAACAATCGATTTAAAGGAGATGGTATCTAAGCTAACGCTGCCGGCACCCAATAGGCTGCTTGTAAGCCTGAGAACAGAACCCGGAAAGACGGTGAGACCGTTAGAGGTTCTAGAGAAAATTTTCGGATTGCCCGAGGAAGAGATCCGGCAGGCGCAGATGGTTAAACTATAACCCACAGGAAATATGATGTATAAAAAAATAGTTATCAATGTCGCAGATCATGAAACCCGGGTGGCGCTTCTCGAAGACGGAAACATTGCCGAGCTTTTTATCGAGCGGGGAGATGCTTCAGATATTGCCGGGAATATATATAAGGGAAAGGTGCAGCGGGTTTTGCCGGGTATGCAGGCGGCTTTCGTAGATATTGGACTCAAGCAGGCGGCTTTTATATATGTGAGCGATGTCATCGGCGGAAATTACAGCCCGATTGATGATTTTCCGGAAGACGACGATAACGCTGAAACCAGCATGCCGGTCAATGGATATTTGTCATCGATTCGACGGGAACGGCACATTGAGGAACTGATTACAGAAGGGCAGGAAATTATGGTTCAGGCCGCAAAAACACCCATTGGTTCAAAAGGCGCTCGACTGACAACTCATATTTCTCTGCCCGGACGATTTCTGGTACTCATGCCCACATCAGAGCATATCGGGATATCGAGAAGGATTGAAGATGAAGCCGAACGGGAGCGGCTAAAAACGAATATAGAATCAATTCGGGATGATAACTTCGGATATATCGTTCGGACGGCTGCTGAAGGCGTGCAGAAAGAGAAATTTGAATATGAAATGGGTTTTTTAAAAAATTTATGGTCCAGTATTCAACATAAATACCAAACCGCCCCCTCGCCGTCGTTGCTTCACAAGGAAGTCGCCGTCAGTCTGCGCGCCGTTCGAGATCTTTTATTACATGAAGCTGAAAAATTGATCATAGACTCCCGTGCAGGTTATGAATCCATTTTAAATTTTCTCGACACGTTTATGCCGAGCCTTAAGGATTCCGTAGATCTGTATGAGGGACTGGAACCGATATTCGATGCATTTAATCTGGAAGCAGATATTTCGCGAGCGCTAAAAAAGAAGGTATGGCTGAAATCCGGCGGATATATCGTCATCGAACATACGGAAGCGCTGGTGGCCATCGATGTCAACACCGGACGATATGTCGGAAAATATAATCTTGAAGAAACCATTTTAAAGACCAATCTCGAGGCAGTGAAAGAAATCGCCTATCAAATACGCCTCCGGGATATCGGAGGCATTATTATTATCGATTTTATAGATATGGAAAAAAAATCCAACCAGGAAAAGGTATTTAATGCGCTGACGGAAGCGCTCAAAAAAGATAGGAGTAAAACCCATGTACTGCCCATATCGGAATTGGGATTAATACAGATGACTCGGAAACGCATACGAAAACCGCTGACCAGATTATTATGTGAACCGTGTTTTTACTGCGACGGAGAAGGCTATCTTATATCGAAACAAACCATATGTTATAATATTTACAGAGAAATTCTACGTGAGTCCAAAGATATGATCGGGGTTAAAATCAGCTTGAGAGTAAACCCTGAAATTGCCGAGCTTCTTTATGGTGAAGAGAGCCAGATTATCGTTTCTGCTGAGCGAATCATCGGAAAACGGATCGTTATATACCCGGACGCCAATCTTCACATGGAAGAGTTCGATATTTTTGAAATCATCAAGGATTAGGTTGAGACTTGACATACTGATCTATTTGTGATTTATAAACTCGATTTAAGTCATGGTTGATATTTTTATCAAGAATTGGAATGAATGCCTCGGCGATCAAATAAGGATTTTAGCTGATGAAACGAACTTACCAGCCAAGCAAAATTAAGCGAGCAAGAACCCACGGGTTTTTAAAAAGGATGTCCACAAAACAGGGCAGAAAGATTATAAACAGGCGCAGATCAAAAGGAAGAGCCCGTTTAACGGTATAAACAGAGTTGCTCGAAAAAATACAATATAAATAACAGCGGGTTGAGCAAAGGAGTCATTATTGCGCTTTTGGTTTACCAAGGCGGACAGATTAAGAAAACGTTCCGAATTTCTTAGGCTGGCCAACCAGGGGAAAAAAATTCAAGACTCAAATTTTATTGCCGTATACTCTCAGAACCGAATTCAAAGAACCCGCCTTGGTGTCACCGTAGCGAGAAAAGTTGGAAATGCCCCAACACGCAACCGGATCAAAAGATTATCTCGCGAATATTTTCGGCTAAACAGGCAAACAATTACAGGGCATTGGGATATTAATATTATTGCCAAAAAAAAGGCTGCGAACCTGTCGTCAGAACAGGTATTTTTATCCCTAAAAAACATTTTACATAATATATCCAGGAGCTTATATCATTAACAAAATCTTCATTATACCGGCCTTGATCCTGATCAGAGGCTATCAGTTGATCGTGTCTCCGGTCACAGCTCCTGCATGCCGTTTTTATCCAACCTGTTCAGAGTATGCCTATCAGTCTATTTTGCGCTATGGATTTCTTAAGGGATGTTATCTTGCGTTAAGGCGACTTTTAAAGTGTCATCCCTTTCATCCGGGAGGAATCGATCCTGTTCCATAAAGTCAGCTTGTTTGAAAAAGGACCAGGTTTGAATTAAAGCATTCCGATTCATAACAGAAATGTTTGGGCCCTCCGTCTTAAAATCCTGCACCGATGCCGGCTCCGCTTAACCTCAATTACATACAGTTTAACTCATCTGAATAAAAGGAATATGTTTGCTTCAAATTGAATCTTGGAGAGGATAATGGAACACGCACGACTACTTATTGCCATCGTACTTTCTCTGCTTGTTTTTATTGTTTGGAATGCGTTTTTTCTGGATAAGGAGCAGAAAAAACTTCCCAAACAAAACATAAAAACCCAGGAGCAGGTCACAAAGGGCTCGGAAAAAACCGCAAAAGAAACAACCGAAACAAAAGCGGCCTTGCCCGAATCGACAACACCGGCAAAAACACCCGCTTTAGAATCGGTCGCGTCTTCACGAACCATTACGGTCAATCTGCCTTTGTACACGGTAAAAATATCTACAAAAGGCGCTGTGTTCAGAAGTTTCGTGCTCAAAAAGTATCGAAAAACCATTAAACCCGATTCACCTTTGCTGGACATGATCAATCCGGATTTGACCCAAGGAACAGTACGGGTCGGGTATGCTGAAAATAGCATTCAAGGACTTGATAATGCAGTTTTTTCGGCTCATCTGAATAAAGATGCCGTCGATATTAAAGATAAACCCACACCAATCGTCTTTTCTTGGAAATCCCCCCGGGGCGTCGTGGTTGAAAAGAGATTTTTGTTTTCCCCCAAAACCTATACGATCGGTCTCGATGTTATCATTAAAAACAGCTCCGCACAGCCGATTAAAGACAGCCTGACCCTGTCTTTGTTAAAAAAAGGACCGGAAAACGCAAGCAGATACGGTTTTGAAGGGCCGAGCGCGCTGATAAACAACAAGCTCGAGGAGATCAAGATCAAGAAGATTAAAAAACAAGACGTCTATCCGGGGAAATTGGAATGGATTGCCATCCAAGGCCGTTATTTTCTTTCCGCCGTTATGCCCAATGAAGCGATCGACGCCCGTATGCACCTTAGCAATGGGGGCGACATCCTGACGAACACATATGTCCAGCCGGAACAAACGATTCTTCCCGATCAACAACATGTTTTTAAATATAAAGTCTTTTTTGGGCCCAAAAGCATGGCCGTGCTAAAGTCCGTAGACTATGACCTCATCAAGGCCGTGAATTTTGGCATGTTTGACATCCTTGCCAAGCCTTGCGTTTATATCATGAATTATATCTACAAATTCATCCCCAACTATGGGGTGGCCATCATTATTTTGACATTACTCTCCAAAATTATTTTATGGCCCCTGGGTAATAAGAGCTATAAATCAATGGCTCAAATGAAAAAAATTCAACCGTTGATGGCGGAAATCAAAGAGAAATATAAAGATGACAAGAAAAAAATGAATGAAGAGATGATGGGGTTATATAAAACATACAAGGTGAACCCCCTGGGCGGATGTCTTCCGATGGTTGTGCAAATTCCGGTGTTTTTTGCCCTTTACAGGATGTTGTATGGCGCCATCGAACTCAGACATGCGCCGTTTATATGGTGGATTAACGACCTGTCGGCGCCCGATCGCCTCTTCAGATTCGATTTTCACATCCCCTTTATGCAGCCGCCGTACGGAATTCCGGTTTTAACGATAATTATGGGGGTGACCATGTTTATTCAACAAAAAATGTCGCCGCCGGCTGGCGATCCTACTCAGGCAAAAATGATGATGTTGATGCCGATTGTTTTTACCGTAATTTTTATCAATTTTTCTTCGGGACTTGTTCTGTACTGGCTGGTCAATAATGTCATTTCCATGATTCAACAGTATTACATTCAGAAGAAAAACGCTTAATAACGGAGGTTCTATCATGTCACCCAGCTTGGAGTTCGAAGATAAAAACGTTGAAATGGCTGTCAAAAAAGCCTGTGAAGAACTAAATATACCCAGGGAAAAACTCAAACACGATGTTATCTCGTATGGATCGACCGGGATTTTCGGATTGGTGGGCACCAAGAAGGCGCGTATTCGTGTAACCATACCCAGATCTTCCCAAGCAGCGAAAACGGGGACCCCAGATAACAAAAAATCGAAAAAGGTTTTATCCAAACACGTTGTCGAAGATACCGGCTCTAAAAGCGATGCCTCGATTATTGAAGACACAGCAGACTTTCATGCAGAGGACGATGCCAAAAACGTCGGCAAAGAAGCATTGCAGCGTATCGTCGATTTTATCACCCAAGATGCCACCATCAGCATCCGGGAGGAATCGAACAGAATCTTTTTTAATGTCAACGGCGGGAACTCTGCCGTTCTTATCGGAAAGCGCGGACAAACCCTTGATGCGATACAATATCTCGTTGATAAGATTGTAAATAATAAAAGAAAAGAGCGTGTTGCCGTTCAGGTGGATGTTGAAGGCTACATGGAGAAACGACGCGTCAATCTGGAAAAAGCAGCTGCAAGACTTGCAGAAAAAGTTAAGAGAACCGGAAAACCGGCAACGCTGGGACAAATGAATTCACATGATCGAAGAATCGTTCATATTGCCTTGAAAAATGACGCTATGGTCAGAACCCAGAGCTTGGGGCAGGGAACCGTAAGGAAACTTGTGATATTCCCCAAAAAAAATTCGTCGCGGAAAAATAATGGAAGATGATACCATCGCCGCCGTTGCGACGCCTTTTGGGATCGGCGGAATCGGGATTATTAAAATCTCCGGCAAAGATGCTTTTTATATTGCAGAAGCTATCTTTCAAAGATCCAATAATCTGCCGCATATTGCCACAGATGAACCCCGCGAACACGGTTTTTCCTTAAAATCCCACCGCCTTTATCACGGACATATCGTCCATCCGAAAACCCAAAAGGTCCTGGATGAAGTTCTTCTGACAGCCATGAAGGCACCTCTGACATACACAAGAGAGGATGTTATTGAAATAAACACGCATTCAGGATCCGTTGTGCTGGCTTCGATTCTGGACTTGGTCATAAAGACCGGCGCGAGGCTGGCGGATCCCGGCGAATTTACAAAAAGGGCTTATCTCAGCGGCCGCATCGATCTTACCCAAGCCGAAGCCGTGATCGATATCATTAATTCCAAAACCGAAATATCCCTTGAAATGGCAATGGCGCAGATAAAAGGCGGGCTGAAGCGTCGCGTGGAGTCCATAAGAGGTTCGTTGATCAATATTTTAACCGAAATAGAAGCGGCCATAGATTTTCCCGAAGATATTGAAGATGATGTTGACGAAACATCCCTTGTTAATATTTTAGAACAAAATATTATTGTTGAATTATCCGAAATGGTTAAGCAGCATGAGTGCGCTCATTTTCTGAGAGACGGCTTTAAAATAATGGTCCTTGGCCATCCCAATGTCGGCAAATCGAGTCTTATGAACCGGCTGATTCAGAGAGATCGAGCGATAGTAACGCCAATTCCCGGAACAACGAGGGATATCATCGAAGAAACATTGAACATACGCGGCATACCGTTTATAATAGCTGACAGCGCCGGTCTTCATGAGACCCGGGATCCGGTTGAAATCATCGGCATGAAAAAAACTCGGGAATATCTCGAGGGATCGGATTTGGTCCTTTTTATGATCGATGCCGATGATCCATTCACCCGGGAGGATCAACAGATATATCAGTCCGTCAAGGACAAGCGGGTCATCTTGGTTATCAATAAAATCGATTTGATAAAGGACGGTCTTGAACGCGACATTCCTGAAACCTGGAATAAAATGCCCGTCAGCAGGATATCGGCACTGTATGGCGACGGGATGAATACGCTAAAAAATATGATTGTGCAGCATACAACGGGGAACGCACATCTGGAATTGAAAGATACCGTCATCCCCAATCTGAGGCATAAAAACGCGCTTTTAAAAAGTCTTGAACACGCGATAGCTGCAAAAGAAGAGATTCGAAACGGTACGCCGTTGGAATTGATCGCCATTGATATTCAGGAAGCAATGGACCGCCTGGGCGAGATTATCGGCGTCACCGCCAAAGAAGATGTCGTGGATCATATTTTCAGCCGATTCTGTATAGGCAAATAATGTTTCACGTGAAACACGGTTAGGGGCGTTTAAATCATATCCGGGCGCAAAACAGGGACATATGCAGAGGTCTCGAACAGAAGCGACCCGCTGAATGCAAGGAGTAGACCGATGGACATAGATTTCAAGCCATTTTTTGAAAAATACAAGGTGCTTTCGACCATAGCTGATGAGTTGTTTGCAAAAACACAAAAAGAATTCGCAGAATGCATTAAATGTGAAATCAAATGCGCAGATTGCTGTCACGCATTGTTCGATTTGACCCTGATAGAAGCGATGTATATCAATCATCGGTTTAATAAGATGTTTGAAGGCGAAAAAAGAGAGGCGATTTTAGAAAAAGCGAATCGTGCGGATCGAAAAACCTACATGATCAAAAGAAAAGCATACAAGGACAAAGAAGCCGGGAAAAACGAGGTTGAAATTTTGATGGAAATTGCTGCCGAACGGGTCAGATGCCCGTTCCTTAACGAAAATGATATGTGCGAGCTTTACGACGATCGACCCATCACGTGCAGGCTGTACGGGATGCCGACGTCTACGGGCGGTATTTCGCACACCTGCGGAAAATCAGGATTTTCTGAAGGGACGCCATATCCCACAGCCAATCTGGATGTGATTCAAAAAAAGCTTTACGAGATTTCTGCCGAATTCGTCACTCACATCAAAACCCGGCATATCAAGATGGCCGATATGCTCGTTCCGCTGTCCATGGCAATTCTCACCGAATACAATGAAAAATACCTGGGCATAGTGGATGAGACTAAGACCTTAAAGGATCAAGGAAAAGAACATGAGCGTCACATCACCGGAAGACGAGGAAAAACGAAAAAAAGCCATTTTCGATAGTATGTCGCCCAGAAGGCAGAAACATATCCTGAAAAAAGGGTATAAAAAATGGGACCCTTTTCAGGAACCCAAAGATCCCATCGATATCAGAAGGGACAAAACCAAGCGAACGACGAAAATGCTGGTGCGGGAATTTTTACAAACAAAGCAGATGCAGGAATACAGCAACGCCTATGGTCAGGGTGTTTTCGAGATTTGCCTGGGCATTATCAACGATGATGAACGCTACAGGGCCATGTTCGAATTTTCAGTGTGGTACAACAGGCTGTTAAAACGAGAAGGGTATAAGTCGTCCGAAGAATCCTAAAAAAACGGGTCCGGAATCCGGGCCTGAAACCCAATTCGCCGGATTCCGGACCGATCGGCTATTTTTTCATCTGTTTGTTGAAAATCATTTCTGCTTTATTGGCCATGTCTTCTGCTTTTTGAGCTGAAGCCTCTGCCGCGTCCGCGGCTTTTTCAGCGCGCATAGCAGCCGCGTTTGCCTTTTCAACCTGTTGAGCACAATCGCATTCTTTAGCCAATGCCTTGGCGTCCTTGGCATCTTGACTGGCTTGCTGAACCTGCTGCTCCAACGTCTTCATCTGCTGGCTGGTTGCGCAGCTCATCAGAGAAACAGCCAGTGCCAACGACAACACAAGCCCCAGTACCGCATACATTTTTCTTTTTCTACGCATATAATTGCCTCCTCCTTTTTCGTGATTTTTAACAATCGATTTTCATTGAACAGCTGATGCCTTACCTGTGAATGCGACATCACCCCCCTTCTTTAAAAACCCCACTCGAATCGGAACGCCGCTTTGTTTTTCAAGAGCGTCATTGACCTTTGCAACGGAAACGCTGCGTAACCAACCCAACTCTTGCAATCGATGAATGGTTTGCGTTTGTATGTCTGGAATTCTTTTGTAAATATCCGGATGTACCTCTATAAAAATATTGTGGTCCCGGATTCCAATTTTTACGGGTTCATAAATGATTTCAACCGGTGTGTTAACGGATATATTTTTAAAAAGTATCGCAATATCCTCCGGATATAGACGAATGCATCCATGACTGACAAGCCTTCCCACGCCCCAGGGAAAATTGGTTCCGTGGATACCGTAACCTTTTAAAGACAATCCAATCCAGTATTTTCCCAAAGGATTGTTCGGCCCGGGCGGTATCGAAGCCGTCCCATATTTGGCCCTCAGCGACTTGGGAACCGTCCAGGTAGGATTAACCTGTCGGTCGATAACGTGAGCCACAGCGCCGGGGGTTTCCCAGCCGATAACACCGATGCCCACAGGATATGTGATCACCATGCTGATTTTCGGAAAAAAGTGATACAGTCTCATTTCCGGCAGATTAATCACGATACCGTGTAATTTGGTGGACGGTAAAATCCATTGGGTCGGTATGACAAGATTTTGTCCGGGGCCGGGGCTCCATGGGTCCATATCCGGGTAGAGTCCGGTAATTTCAAGATAACCCAGATCAAATTTTCGGGCAATATCCAGGAGTGTTTCTTTGGGCGCGACCACATGATGCCGTATGGCGCCCACAAGTGTTTTGTTTGCACTGTAACTGAAACCGCCGGAAATTGCTTGTTGGTTTAATATAACTATAAAAATAATTATCGACAAAAAGCAAATTTTATTTGAATAAGAAGGTTGAAATCGCATAAAAATTGAATATCACAACTGAAAAAAAATGACAAATATTTGAGAACCCGGACACGTGGCCATTCTTGAAAGATTTTGATGACCGACCAAAGGGGTTTAAACAAATTTGGGGTAGCTTCTAGTGCAGTTGCGCTATGCCGGGGGTTCTTTCATCGATGGTACATCATGCCTGTGAGCATGTTCCCATCGCTTATCGAGAAAATAAAGGATCGGGACCGCCATTCTCGATATGAACAATGATGCTACCTCGCCCGCCATCAAAGATATGGCAAGACCCTGAAAAATCGGATCGTAAAGAATTACGGAAACGCCCACCACCACCGCGGCCGCGGTGAGCATCATGGGTCGAAACCGCACGGCGCCCGCATCGATGACCGCCAGATCAAGGGGCATGCCTTGTTCGAGGCGAAGTTCGATAAAATCGACCAGGATGATGGAGTTTCTGACAACAATTCCCGCACCGGCAATAAACCCGATCATGGATGTTGCCGTAAAAAAGGCACCCAGTGCCCAATGCGCAGGCAGGATTCCAATCAGCGAAAACGGAATAACGGCCATAATGACCAGTGGTGTGGTGAAGGACTGAAACCATCCCACAACCAGCACGAAAATCAGCAGCAATACCACGGCAAAAGAAATCCCGAGATCCCGAAAGACTTCATAGGTAATCTGCCATTCTCCGTCCCATTTCATTTCAAACTTTCGGTCGCTGGAAGGAAGATGAGCATAGTTTTGAACGACACGGTATCCTTCCGGCAATGGGATGGCGTTGATTTTATTCTTCATTTCCAGAATAGCATATACGGGACTTTCCTTAACTCCCGCAACATCCCCGAGGACATACACCACAGGCATTAAATTTTTATGAAAAATATTCAAATCCGGCGGGGTCTTACGAACGTGGATCAGCGACGAAACCGGCACCATACGGCCGTCGGCCGATAAAAGCTTCAGTGATTTAAGCCGTTGAATTCCGGCGCGCGCAGACTGGGGAAGCCGCAGCAGTATGGGAACATCCTCTCTTTCCCTGGGTTGATGAAGCAATCCAGTCTGTTGTCCTTTAAGGGCCAGCTGAAGGGTGCGATTAATCCGGTCCACGCTGATTCCGTGAAGCGCGGCTTTTTCCCTGTCAATTTCGATTTCGTAACGGGGCTGAGTGTTATTCATGTACCAGTTCACATCGACCACGCCGGGTGTCTTCTCAAAAATATTCATAATATCGGCAGCAATCTGTATTTGACGTTTGTAGTTGGGACCGTAAATTTCGGCCACAAGCGGCGACAAAACCGGTGGGCCCGGCGGAACCTCGACCACCTGAACCCGTGCATGGTATTTGTCTGCAATGGTTTTAAGAACCGGACGCACGCGTTTGGCGATTTCATGGCTCTGTTCCTTTCGATCTGCTTTATTTACCAGGTTGACATGAATGCCTGCCTGATAAACCTTTTTGCGCAGGTAATAATGGCGGACCATCCCGTTAAAACTAAGGGGTTCCGGAGTTCCCACATAAAGTTCATAGTCCGTGACTTCATTAACGGTTTTAATATAATCTCCCATTTCCGTTGCAGCTGCAGCGGTATCTTCCAATGTAGCGGCATGGGGCATGTTGATGATGACTTGAAATTCACTCTTATTGTCAAAAGGGAGCATTTTAACCTGAACCAATCCGATTCCAATCATGGCACATGACAGGATAAGAAGGACAACGATGCCGATAAGAAAAACCCATCGCCAGAATCGATTTTCTATCAGAGGGGTCATAATACGTCGATAAAGGCGTGTGCTCCAGTCTTCATCATCATCATGTACATCGGCGGCCGTTGGTTTGTCGTGTTTTAACAGCCGGACTGAAGCCCAGGGGGTAACGATAAATGCAACAGCAAGTGAAAAGATCATCGCGGCTGACGCACCCACGGGAATGGGTCTCATGTAGGGCCCCATCAGCCCGCCGACAAACGCCATGGGCAAAATGGCGCTGATGACGGTTAATGTGGCCAAAATGGTTGGATTGCCGACTTCGTCCACCGCTTCAATGGCAATGGTGCTCTTTGGACGGTTTCGATTTTCCGGAAGATGAAAATGACGGACGATATTTTCAACCACCACAATGGCATCGTCCACGAGGATTGCGATGGAAAATATCAGGGCAAACAGCGTAATCCGGTTCAACGTATAACCATATAGATAAAATATTGCCAGGGCCAGAGCCAGTGTCACCGGAATGGCAATGGCAACAACGCCGGCTTCGCGATGCCCCAGCACAAACCAGATGAGAGCGGTTACGGAGGCAAAGGCGATCATCAGATGAAACAGCAATTCATTGGATTTTTCTTCGGCGCTGTTGCCATAGTTTCGGGTCACGGTGATTTGGACGTTGTCGGGGATGACGCTGCCCCTTATTTTGCGGAGTCGTTCAAGGACTTTGTCGGCCACGATAATGGCATTGGATCCTTTTCGTTTGGCCACGGTAAGCGTAACAGCCGGAAACCCTCCTACCGAGGAAGGAGGGGTGGGAATGTGTTTTAATTTGGCCGCCGGCCCGGTGTTAAAAAAAACGTATTGGGACGGTTCTCCGGGACCATCAAATATATTTGCAACATCTCGAAGATAAACAGGTTTTCCGTCATGAACACCAATCACCACGCTTTGGACATCTTCAATTGTTTTTAAAAATCCGCCGGTATGAACAATAACCTCTCCTTTTACGGACGGGTATTCGCCGGTGTCGGATTCCTGGTTTGCAGCGGTCACCATAGCGGCTACCCGCTCAAGATCGAGACCGTATGCCGACAGTTTCTCCGGATTGAAATCCACCCGGACCTGGCGGGGATCGCCGCCGATAAGGTTCGTCACGCCAACATTATCTACGCGTTTGACTGTATTTTCCGCCTCTGCAGCCACGCGGCGCAAGGTATAGTGATCGTAGCCTTTCCCCCAGAATGTCAGCGCCAGAATCGGAACGTCATCAATATATCGCGGTTTTATGAGCGGCGGCGATACCGACCAGGGAATCAAGTCATAGTTGGCCCTGAGCTTTGACTGAACCCGCACGATAGACTTTTCCTCGTCCTGGCCGACGTAAAACCGGACCACCACCATAGACATGCCGGGGCTGGATGTGGAATAAACATATTCCACCCCCGGAATTTCCCACAACAGCTTTTCCATGGGACCGGTGATGCGCTGTTCGACTTCTTTGGAACTGGCACCTGGCATTTTCACAAAAATGTCGATCATGGGTACGATAATCTGTGGTTCTTCTGCTCTGGGAAAAGCGATGAGCGCTGCGGCGCCCAGCAGAATTGACGCGATAATAAAGAGAAGGGTCAACTTGGAGTCGATAAAAAAACGGGCCACTTTGCCGGCTGTGCCGAATTTTTGCGCCATGTCTTATGCCTCCACCTTCATGCCGTTTGTGAGATTTGCAGGGGGTTTTACGACGTAACGCTCTCCTTCAGTAAGGCCCGAAAGAACTTCTATGGATAAACCAAAAATTCTGCCGGTTCGTATGAGGCGAAATTTTGCGATCTGCGCGTTATCCAAGAGATAAATGCCGGTCAACTGCCCTGAATGAATAACCGCTGTTTGCGGGATCAGCATCAATTCGGAACTGCCGATTTGAATGGCCCCCCGAGCGAACATTCCGGATCGAAGTCCGCGGTCCATCGGCAATCGCACCTTGATCAAAAAAGAAAAGCTTTTTGTATCCACGGCCGGAAAAATATCCTGCACAGATCCAGGAAAACTTTTGTTGTTGAGGGCGGGAACCGTCACGGTTACTTTTTGGTTCAAGGTTACAAGATGGGCATACTGTTCGGGCACCACCAGGTCGGCGACATAACGATTTTTGTCTTCAATTGAAAACATGGGTTTTTCCGGCGCGGCAAGGTCTCCCACATCGACCATTTTAGCCCGAATGATACCGTCATAAGGCGCCAGTATAACGGTATCTTTCGCCCTGACATGAGCCAATGCCAGGGCTGCTTCGGCCTCTTTGACACGCTCTTTTGCGGCGGCCAGGGCGGCTTGGGCCTGCTGGTAGCGGGATTTGATCTCATCAAACTCCTGCGCACTGGCGGATTCGTCTTTCATGAGGTTCCGGTAGCGATTGTAGGTGGTCGTCGCAAGTTCTGCGCCCGCCTTGGCCGAGGTTTCGGCACGCCGGGCTGCACCAAGCGCGGCTTTTGCCTGGTGAAGCATTGCTTTGGCCTGCCGGTTGTCGATGGTCGCCAGCCGATCCCCGGTTTTAACCGGGTCTCCTTCCCGAACAAAGACTTTTTCCACGGATCCCATAACCTTGCTGGAAATGGTGGAAACGGTTTTGGCGCTGACGGTTCCGACGGATTCGTAAATCGCAGGATGACGGATAATCTTAGCGGTGGCGACGACGGTTCTTACGCTCCCTTTATTAGATGCTTTGGATTTGACGTTTCCAGGTTCAATTTTTTCGCCGCAACCCATGAAGAGAATGACCGCGATAGAAATTAAAAAATACAAAAATGGTTTGTTTTTCCGCATGACCGACTCCTTGAAAAATACGAGCAATTGTGATACAATACATTGTATTTATTGTGTATATGGTTTGCGAATTTGAATTCCCCACCACTTGCATTACGCGATAAATTCAAATAGCGGCATAGCCGCGTTTCATAAAATCGTTGCACGATTTTATTGAAAATCACTGTTTATGGTCCCCGCTGCCAGTTCAAGCTCGATGCGGGCCACCTTGTAGTCGTGAAGCGCCCTGAAATAGCTCGTTCGGGCCTGCTGGCGGGCCAGCTCTGCATCGAGAAGGCCGACAATGGTTAACAACCCGTTGTTGTAGCGATTTTTCACAATGCGTAATCCTTCTTCAGCCTGATCCACCGCGATTTTCGCTACCCGTATTCTTTCCCGGGCGCTTTGAGCTTTTAGAAAAGCCTGCCGGGTTTGGACTTGAACACCCAGAGCCACGCTTTTTTGTATTTCCCTGACACGGGCCAGCATAGATTTTGCGGCTCTGGTTTCTTCGGTGATGCGGTTTCCGCTAAAAATGTTGAGTCGCATCACGGCGCCGAAGCTGTAATTGTTCGCCGAATCATTGAAATTTTCAGAATTGATTTCATAATTTCCGACCAGATCGATATCCGGGTAATGACCGGCGCGTGCTTTTTTCACCTCTTTTTCGGCGATTTTTTCCTCCAGACGCAGATTTTCCATTTCCGGGCGTTTGGACAAGGCGGTCGCAATCCACGAGTCGATGGTCCCGGTGATATCGGCGCCAATAGTCAGGGGTGTGACCGGATTCAAGGAATCGGCTTTTCCCGAACCCATGGCAGCGTTCAGCATCGCCTCGCTTATTTTATACCGGCTTTGGGTCAAAAGCTGCTGTTGCTTCAAATCGGCAATATGAACCTCGGCTCTTAAAAGATCGCTTTTGACCACAAAGCCTCGGTTATAGCGCGACCGGATCATATTCAGATTGGCCTTCGACGTGTCAAGGGCCTGTTGGGTCACCATGATATTTTTCTGGGATAAAACAAGACCGGCATATGCTGTAGCGGTTTTGGCGATCACGTTTTGCCGGGTTCGTTCAAGGGTCAAGGTTGCCGTCTGCAGGTTCAATTTGGACTGTTCCCAGCCGATTTTTGTTCGGCCGCCTTTAAAAACAGACCAGGAGACGGACACGTCGGATGCAAAGTTGTTGATGGGATCCGGATTATTCAGCAGTTGGGGATTGAAGTCCGCCAGGGTAATCACCTCTTGATTCAGCTTGGTGCCGAACGCATACATGGGGTTGGTCGTTCGGTTGAATGTTTCCGAAAAATTGACCTGGGGGTAAAAACCCGCCAACGCCTTGGTTGAATTGGATTTGAAGGCTTCCACCTGAAAAATTGCCGCTGTTATTTCAGGATTTTGTTTCACGGCAATCCGAATCGCTTCCGTCATGGACAATGGCTCGGGAGACGGTTGCCCTGGATCGTCTGCTGCGCCGGCAAATGTCGGGCAAAGAATAGATATACAGACGACGATCGATACCAATAGATAAATATGAAAGGGTTTCATAAGACTTCTCCAAATTGTCAAGATGGGTTCTAATGGTATAAGCTTCTGAAATAGTATTGTTTTACAACCGGGTGGGCACTTTATTTTTGAGACTGTAAAGTTAGTATATGCTCATTATCCACAGAAATCAAGATCTTGTAAAAATGATGTCAATTTCGGATTGATATTGGACAATGGCATTAAATAAAATTACAAGAATTAATAGGCGACAGAAGTGATAAGCCGCCCTACCATCAATAGGGCCCTTAAAGAGTTCAAAGATCAAGGGAAAATTACATGCATCAAACCGGGAAGGGATGCGATATGGGAAAAAAGATGATCATATTCAATTAGGATCAACCTCGGATCTGTCAGACTTATCAAAGGTTCTCGAGGCGAATGATATTTTCATATTTTTGATAGTTATATGAATATTCGTCAGGGTAAAAGAGATTATCATTGGCACTGAATTAAATGGGAAATTAAATGGCAGTGCATCGTAAATTTTAAACCGGCTTGGATCGAAACAAGGGCGTACAATATATAGTGTATAGGAAAGGGTTAGATTTTCATTAAAAAATTGAAACTGAGTTATAGATAGGTTTTGAGTATCACATGCGCTTGGAATCATTAGATATCTGGCTTTATTGCAAGGTATCACCAACTATGGAATTATCCCACAAAACAACCAGATTTATTTTTCCCCAAGATTTAACCACATGCTTTTCGACTATTCCTAAACACTTGACACCTTTTCTTTTTTTTAATTTCAGATTACGGATTTCCTTGATTCCCTTTGAAATTTTTGGGTTGGCAGTCATCAGTGCGGTTTTTAACCGCTCGATATAGTCATTTGGAAAGGTCCATATCGGGCGTTCTGATGTTGTTACCAACCCTTTTTCGTTTGGAGCCAGGTCGCACATCAATGACATGAGGATGTCGCTGCTGGCCCAAGGGCTGTTCCGAAAATAGGCATGCCCGTTTCCCTCGGCCGAACCTTCAGCATTCGAAACATCGATGAGAATGAGCTGCGGTGTGTTGTTGAGGTATTGAACGACAATCGGGTTGAGGGCCAGCCCCTCGGTCTGGCCTAGTCGATCGCGACGAAACAACCATCTGGAGATGTTAAGAGCCTTGTCCTTGTGCGACATATAGATGGTCATGGTTTCCGGCATCTTGAGCATGTCTTCTGCAAGAAGTGCGCCGAACAGTTGACGGTCGTAGTCGCTTCCGACCAAGATGATCCGCCCGATGCGGCACCTGCGACGGATTTCGGCCTTATCGTCATTCTTATGGATAAACGAAAGCTGTGACAGTGTGTTTAGGGCAACCCGTGTCCCGGCACTGTATCCAAGGATGTGGATTCGCTCGGCGTTAGTGTCTTCGGCAAGAAATTCCAACAGTTTCCGAAGATTGTAAGCTGAAAACACGGTGGTTTCCAAGTCTGCTGTGTATGCGAGCGTTTCCGGAGTGGAAGGCCAAGCAAAGGCGATGAAAACTCCGTCGCAGGCAAGGTAGTGCCACAGTTCGGTGGCCACCAGAACCGGGTTGCTGAATACGACCTTGTAACCGTGGACGTAAATAAAGACGTCCTTTTTTTTCGCGATGGCCAATTTGGCATTGATTAATTCTGCAAATCGCCTTTCCGCGGCTTTCGGATCTGCCGGCATCATTTCCCGGGTGAAAATCGAAAAACTCCGATCCAGGATGCCGGCCTCCTCAACTGCAGTCACCTTAAGCGGGTAATTATCCGCCCGGTTTTTCAGCAGGGAAATCCGCCGAGCCTCTTCCATGGTATACTGACCCTACCCCATTTCCACCTTGGCTACACCAAGCCGCAGTACAAATCCTCTTTTGTTTAGATAGAAGGGCTTATCGGGTTCCGAGTTCGGCTTTCGATCGGTGGCGTAAAGCATTCCGTGACAAGGGGCCTTGACGTTCAGATCGATTTCGGCAAACGGATCGATGCTATTGTCAATGTAGACCTTTGGAGCCGGCATCAGTTCAATAATGTAGGGATTTTTTCTGGCGCAGGCAGTAAATCCAAATACCAGCACAATGGCTGCGATCAGAATCGACAACCGGAACCCGCTTGCTGGAATATACATGTAGCTGTGTTTCATGGGACGGGTCCTTTATTGGGTCCAGGTCGGTGACAATAAAAATCGCATCAGCATAAATCATGTCATGTTCCGTGGCAACGAAATATTAACTTTAGATCACTGATGCGTGGATAGATCTTCTACACGACATTAAGGCCCACTTTTTGAAGTCCATCGATGACCCGTTCGACGAGATCTTCGAACTTTATATAGTGTTTGATCAATATACGACCGCGACTTGGAAAATCGGGTTTGATTTTGAGCAAGGATTCGGCGAACTGTCTTCCTTCTTCGTATCTTCCCAATAACCCTAAAGTGGCTGCCTTTGCCAGTGGATCCCAGAAAATCAAGGGTCTTCTTAAGCTTTGCGTTTCAAGATGTGCTCGCTTGTATTCTTCCTGCCGGAGGTAATTCAACCAAAGAGCATAATGGACGACCGGTTTATAGTAGGGGTTGAACTGCATCGCCTTTCTGATCAGCGCCGGTCCCCTTTCCCATTCGCCCAGTAGGGTCATCAAATAGCCGATTCCATCGAGGATAAAAAGAGAATTGGGATTCAAATTCAAAGCCTGTTCAGCTTCTACCAATGCACCTGGGATTTCATTCTCAATCATTCGAACAAAGCCCAATATGCCTCTAGCCCGCTGATTTTCCGGATTCAGCAGAACTCCCTTTTCGGCAAATGTGATCGCCTTTTCAAGATTTGTCGTTTCATATCCGGGCAATTCAAGACTGTAAATATTGGCATGGAGGCGTCCAAGCATGCTCCAGACCTGACCGCATTCCGGCTCATTATCCACGGCAAACGCTAAAGCTTCTATAGCCCGTAAAAAGCTTTCAGGAGTGAGTGTCTGGTCGTATTCGTAATATCGCAGCATGGCCTCATAGGTTTTTAAGTCGGATGGGGGTTTGTTTATAGATTCAATGGACAGAGTTTTCGAAATAATGCCATCCTCGCAAGAAATTTTGCCGGCAATCGCCTTTGCAACTTCTTCCTGGAAAGAGATCAGTTGACCAGCCTCAAAGTCGGATTGGTATGATTCTCCCCAAATTTTTATGTTTGATGAGCCATCAACCAAATAGACAGTGATTTTGATTCCCGTCATGTCCTTTTGGACATTTCCATCGACGACAAAACGGGCAACAGTATCAGAAGCACGCCTACCAACACCTTCCGGTCCCTGAATCAGCACACGGATTTCCTGGTATCGGGTGATTTCCGTAGTGAGTTCCGTTGTTAACCCGACTGACCAATGATTCATGGCTGGATCACCTGTCAAGTTCTCAAAGGGCCGAATCAGTATAGTGGGCCACGACCCCTTAAAACTTTCCACCGGAATTTTGCTGTTGCGTGAGGTTGCATCTGATGTGGTGCTGACCTTCTCAAAAAATGTCGGCACATAGGTTCCCTTGGGGATATCGATGAGGATCGGATCCTCCTTACCCGCCACCAGATAGTAACGCTCCAAGGCTAGGCGGAGCCTGTTGGCCTGAACGCTGACGATGGGATCCGAATTCTGATCAAAGTCATCGCTTCTGCCGAAGACACAGGTGGCGACGGTGTACCCCTTGATTTCGTGCGCTCTTCCGGAAAGGGTCTCCCTAACGACAAACTCGAAAAATCTGCGCTGCTGTTTGCTAGCTTTGAACTCCGGGCAGTCAAGAATCCGGTGCAGTTGCTGCTCGATTTGTTTAGCCCCTAATTTTTCTATCTGTGTGTAAAGGATTTTAAAAGGTATGTCTTCTTGTCGCGTCATATTCCTGGCTCCGCGGTGAAAGAAAGACAAATTTTATATGGCATAAAATAAGCAGACTGTTTAAAGGTTAAGGTAAACGTTTACCCTAAGATAGGGTGACAACTTAAATAAATTAAGTTAGAGAGTTATTACACATTTCAAATTACGGCAAAAAAGTCAAGCTGTTTTTACCCCTATTATTTTGTATCTATTTGAAATTTTTAAAATAACTCTGTTTTTATCATCAGGAGCTGGCCATGAAGATTATCCGACCGGGCTTATTCTCTGTTTTGAAGCGGTTCCCTAAACACAAGGAAAGTGCGAAGCGGCTTTTTAAAGAAAGCGAGGAATTTCAGACCACGTGCGAAGATTTCGAAAGTTGTATCAAAGCTCTGGATCATTGGAACCGGTCTAAGGAGGAAATAGCCGCCGAACGTCGTGCAGAGTATTCCGCCATTATTAAAGAACTGGAAGAAGAAATTTTGCAACAATTGAATGAATCCGGATAACCAAGGTTTGTTTTGTCGAACCTGTTTTGGAGACTGAAAAATGGAAAGACATGAGGCATCGAATATTTCCTAAAATAAAATCGTGTAACAATTTTATGAAACGCGGCTATGCCCCTAAGTTGGCGAAAGGCTAAAATTCCTTTCCCCGCGACAGGCTGCGGGGAATTCAAATTTAATTTTAAGGGAGAACCAATGAGACGCTTTATGAAATAAACGGAGGGGAATATGACGCATAACACATATAGATTTTCATTGCCGCTGCTTCTCGGATTGTTTTTCTTCCAGTTATTCTTTTTTTCTGCCAGGGCTGATGCGGCCGGCGGCGATCAATGGGAATTCCAACTTGCTCCTTACGCCTGGCTGGCGGGCCAAAATGGGACAGTCGCGACGCTGCCGGGGTTGCCCCCGGCCGATGTCGATATCGACTTTTACGATGATATTTTGGGAAATATCAATTTAGCCGGCATGCTGGTCGGCGAGGCGCGAAAAGGACGTTTCGGCCTGTTTGCGGACATTGTGTACACCGATATCGAAATGGAAGACCCGGTGCCATATGGCGTTCTTTATTCTGCGGTAAGTACGCAAACAAAATCCTGGATTGTTTCGGTTGCCGGATTATACCGCCTGGCAGAACAACAAAACCGGTTTCTGGATGTCATCGCAGGGGTTCGCTATTGGTCCGTTGATTCGGACTTGACCCTCAAAGCCGGCCTTTTGCCGGAGCGAAGCATAACCAACAGCGAGGACTGGTTTGATCCTTTGATTGGCCTGAAAGGGCTGTCAGCTTTTGGGGATTCAAAGTTTTTTATCAGCGGGGGCCTGGTCATAGGCGGATTCGGCGTTAACGCGGTATCCGATATTTTTTGGGACGCGTCGATCAACCTGGGTTACCAGTGGACCGAGGGTTTTTCAACCACTCTCGGCTACCGATATTTGGATGTGGATTATGAAAAAGATGACTTTTTGTACGATGTTGTCCAGGACGGTATTACGCTGGGGCTGTCCTGGTGGTTTTAAATCAGCCCAACCAACTATATAAGGGGATGTGATCAAATGAAGACGAATCTTAACAATGATGCAATGAAAATTCGGTCAATTCTTCTCGGCATCTTCTGCGATGCTGAAAAGATAAAATAATCAAGTTCGAATTTTTTGCGATTTCGAACAGAAAAACAAATGGAGGAAACGATGAAATCATTAAAGAACCTAATTTTGTTTTTAAGTATTTTCTCTATTGTGTTCTGCGGTCAGGTGGCAGCTGCGCAAAAGAGTGGCGATGGCAACTCCATTCCCTATCCGTTAGGGGAATGGAAAGGAGTCCAGGGTAAAACCCTGGCAGAATCAAAACCTGATTTTATCGGACAACCAAAAGCACCCGAGGGTGCTCCCAATGTACTGGTTATCATGCTGGATGACGCGGGCTATTCGAATGCGACATCTTATGGGGGCGTCATGCGCACACCCACTTTCGACCGTTTAGGTGATCAAGGCATTCGATATACGCATATGTCCGTGGCTGCGGTTTGTTCTCCGACCCGTGGCTCGTTATTGACCGGCTACAATATTCACCAGATCGGAACCGGCATCATATCAGAGTTTGCCACCGGTTATCCGGGATACAATTCACAAATAGACTACAGCACACCATCCATTGCAAAGATTTTAACCGACAATGGATATGCCACGGCCGCATTCGGCAAATGGCACAATACCCCGATGGAAGAGGCCTCGCCGGCCGGTCCGTTTGCGAGCTGGCCCACGGGTATCTGGGGCTTCGAATATTTCTGGGGATTCCTGGGCGGTGAGACCAATCAGTTCCATCCATTATTGTACGAAAACAACTCAGCTATTGAAACCCCGAAAACCAATGCTGATGGATCGGAGTTCCATCTTTCCCATGGAATGGCCGATCAGGCGATTAAGTGGCTGGACAACTGGAAAGGCCTGCGGGACGTCCCTTTCTTTATCTACTATACGCC
>JAJDND010000173.1 GCA_022340885.1 Desulfobacterales bacterium
CGGTCCATCAGAAACCCAAAAACCTCGGGATTCATATCATCGATGCAGGTTTCAACCATGACAATCCTGTCTTCTTTAAGCCAGTCACCGTTCTTTTCCCGAAGTCCCGGCGGGGTGCCGATCACGATTCTCAAAAGATTCGGTACGGTTTCAATGTCCCGTTTTCCGGCACCGTATCCGATTTTTTCAATGATCATATCCGGCATTTCTTCGAAGGAATCGGCAAGTGTGACAATGATGGCTGCTCCTGTTGGCGTTACCAGTTCATGGGGAAGTTTTGATCCGCGGACCGGTACGCCCTTTAAAATTTCCAGGGTCGCAGGTGCCGGCACCGGCAGTGTCCCATGTTGGCAAGTTACGAACCCGCTTCCCAATGGAATCGATGAAGCCATGACCTTTTCGATCCCTAAATATTCGACGCACAGCGCCGCCCCCACGATATCGACCAATGCATCGATCCCTCCCACTTCATGAAAATGAACCTGTTCTTTTGGGCATCTGTGGATTTGGGATTCGGCATGGGCGATCTTTTCAAAAATATCAAGGCTTGTTTGCTTGACCGTGGAAGACAAGGGACTTTTTTCTATGATAGCGGTTATTTTTTTATAGTTTCTTGATGTCGCATCATCGTCTACGATCACTTCCACGCTTTTCGCACAAATTCCGTTTCGCGTTACCGTTCCGACGGACAGCTCGAACCCCGATAGCGGCAGCGTCTCGAATTGTGCTTTAAGCCATTTCAAGGGAACCCCGAGATCGAGAAAGGCCCCCAAAGTCATATCGCCGCTGATACCGGAAAAACAGTCAAAATAGGCAATCATGGTTATCTTTGTGTTGTTCAAATGTTGAATTGATTATGGGCATGGAGCAGAGGGCAAAGGGCATAGGGTAATTTTGATCCTTAATCCTTACTCCATGATCCTCTTCCCTCTTTCCTCTTTTCTCTTTTCTAATTCCCGCCCTTTGCGTGCAATCGTATGATTTCCAGCAGCAATTCCACTGTACGAACCATATCGTCGAGGTTCACGGATTCTCGAACCGTATGCATATCACGCATTCCCGTACCCAGGACGCCTGTCAAAATACCCTTTTCAAAAAACACGTTTGCATCCGCGCCGCCGCCGCTGGTTTTCGTCTTCATTTTTCTGCCAAGATTTTCAGCGGCTTGATCCGCAAGAACAACCACCGGATGATCCAGGGGGATGTCTGTTCGTGAAAAATCTTTTTCAATGCGGATGTCGACACGGGGCAGTTCACCATTGGTATCCTTTACTTTATATTCTTCGATGACTTTTTTGAAAGAAGTAGCGATTCGATCCGTAATCTCGTTGAGTTTATCCTCATTATGGCTTCGGGCTTCTCCCTTGACCTTCACGAGGTTCGGTATGATGTTGGTGGCAATGCCGCCTTCAATGATGCCGATATTGCAAGTGGTCTCATGATCGATCCGTCCCAGTTCGAGACCTGCAATGGCCTTGCCGGCCAGCAGAATGGCATTGATTCCTTTTTCAGGGGCTGCACCGGCATGGGCATCTTTTCCGTGGATTTCAAATTCAAGATGGTTGGCTGAAGGGGCCCTCGTCACGATGCCTTCCGTGTCAGTGGCATCCACTGCAAAACCATATGTTGCGGTCAGGAGGTTGAAGTCGAGATGCTTGGCACCCAAAAGACCGATCTCTTCACAGACGGTAAACACCACCTCGAGGGGACCATGTGTTAAATTGTTTTCCCTCAGAATATACAGGGTCTCCAATAGAATGGCGATGGCGCTTTTATCGTCCGCACCGAGGATGGTGCTGCCGTCGCTGGTAAATGTCCCGTTTTTCAAAACAGCCGTAACGCCCCTGCCAGGCTCAACCGTATCCATATGTGCATTGAGAAGCAGCGGCGGAACCTTTGCATTTCCTTTGAATTTGGCAATCAGGTTCCCGGTATCCCCGCCGATCTGTTCACCCGCATTGTCCAGCATTGTTTCAGCGCCCATAGACACCAGTATTTCTCTGATCTTGCCGGCCAATATACCTTCTTCTTTTGAAATACTATCGATTTCAGCAAGAAACTTGAATGTTTCCGCCAGTCTTTCCTTATTTACCATGATCTCACCTCTATATATAGTGTCCATCCATAAATGGTCTTTTTGCCCAATCTCTGTGTTATGCTCAAAAAATAATCCTCGGAATGTCAATTATATGCCTGCGGTTCTTTTTTTCGCATGCCTTGATCTTGAACAAAAATCCTCATTTATGGAAGGACACTGATTAGGAACGTTTAGATGGTTCTGACCGTTTGGAACGTTAGGTTTGTTTTAATCGCTAACCATCTAAAAAATCCTAACGATCTTAACCTGTCCTGATTTATGATCACAAAAAACGTTGACAGAAATTTAACTTATTATGTATGCTGCCATGTTACAACGGAAGTGCGCAGCTTACTGGTGAGGCTCCCGGACTTCAAATCCGGTGTGGGGCGCTAAAACCGTCCCGGGTGGGTTCGATTCCCATGCACTTCCGCCATATTTGAAATATTGCCCATACGTTTAGATCTCGAAACGATATGGGTTTTTAGCATTTAGGCTATACTAAAATGATGCGATTTGCAACCGGTCCAATCTTTTATCTTTGAACCTGCCGGGTATCGAATAAAATCGTGTAACGATTTTATGAAACGCGGCTATGCCGCTGAGTTGCGAAAGGCTAAAATTCCTATCCCCGCAGCAAGCTGCGGGGTATTTCGGAATTTTTGCCACAGCCCTGAGGGCTGCGGCACCGCTCTTTCGCTTTAAATAAGGATCTTATCTTTACCTGAATTCATCGCCTCCTTTCCTACTGGCTGTTTTCGGGGTGCTGAAGGCTCTCAATAAACTCCTTCACGGCAATAACGCCGCCTTGATCCACACGCCGGATGGTTTCCGACCCGATGACCGCAATATCGGCCCGGCCTTTTAAAAAATCCATATCTTTTCTTTCTTTTACGCCGAAGCCAAGAGCCAGAGGAAGCGAGGTCGCTTTCCGGCACCGGGCAAGATACTGCTCCAATTGTTCGGAAAAATCCGTCGCAACACCGGTAACGCCTTTTCTGGCCACACAGTATATAAATCCTTTTCCAAAAGAATCCAAGTACTTCATACGCTCACCCGAGGTCGTTGGGGAAAAAATGAAGATTGGAGACAGATCATATTTTTTCATGGCCCCAATATATTCTTCACCTTCTTCAGGAGGTAGGTCCGGCACAATAGCGCCTTTCAGCCCCTTTTCGGCCATATCGCCGGCAAATCGTTCCACCCCGTACTTAAAAAGAATATTGTAGTAGCTCATAAAAAGAAAGGGAATCTCAAAAAGTTTCACGACATCTTGGGCAAATTCCATACACTTTTTCACGGTTGCCCCTTTTGACAGTGCTTCTTGATTGGCATGCAAAATGACCGGTCCGTCAGCAATCGGTTCTGAAAACGGAATCTGAAGCTCCATCAGGTCGACGCCTGCGCTGACCATGGTTTCAATCATCCTGAACGCATCATCAAATGTGGGGTATCCCAAGACAATATGGGTCATTAACAGGATCTCTTTTGTTTCGAGTCTTTGCTTCAGATATGTTTCAAGCATGATATTCCTCCGCTTTATTTCTGATAAATTCCTGCCATTTTGGATCGCCGAATGCATCGGCAACCGTAAAGATATCCTTGTCTCCACGACCCGACTGGTTGATTAAAACAATATCTTTTTCGGACATGCCGGGGACTTCCTTAAATGCCTGCGCAAAGGCATGCGCTGATTCAAGGGCGGGAATTACACCTTCTTTTTTGAGAGTCAGAGCGAGCGCCTCGACCACTTCCCGGTCTGTTGCCGCTTCAAACCGTATCCGCCCTGCTTCTTTCAAACTCGCCAAAATAGGCGATACGCCGATATAATCAAGTCCGGCTGCAACGCTGTGCGTTTCTTTCATCTGCCCGTCACTGTTTTGAATAAAATAGGTTTTATACCCTTGAGCGACGCCGATGCTTGCATCCTTTGATGATAGTCGAGACGCGTGCCGTCCGGAGTCCAAGCCTTTTCCGCCGGCTTCCACCCCTATCAGTTCGACCGGATCGTTCAAAAAAGACTGAAATATGCCGAGCGCATTAGACCCTCCGCCGACACAGGCGTAGATTCTTGCAGGAAGCTTCTTTTCTCTTTCGAGGACCTGCAAACGGGCTTCTTTTCCGATGATCGATTGAAAAAAAGAGACCATTTCCGGGAACGGATGGGGCCCGCATGCCGTGCCCAACACGTAATGGGTGGTATCCATATTCGTTACCCAATCGCGGAACGATTCATTGATGGCATCTTTTAAGATCCGTGTCCCTTCCTTAACGGTGACCACTTCGGCACCCAATCGTTCCATCCAGAATACATTCGGACGTTGTCGCCGAACATCCACCTCTCCCATGTAAATGGTGCATTTGAACCCGAATTTTGCCGCCATGGTGGCGGTCGCCACCCCGTGTTGACCGGCTCCGGTTTCGGCGATGACCCGTTTTTTCCCCATTCGTTTGACCAAAAGTCCTTG
>JAJDND010000045.1 GCA_022340885.1 Desulfobacterales bacterium
TCGGAGGTAGATTACCCACGCGTTACTCACCCGTGCGCCACTTTACTATCTTTAGCAAGCTAAAGAGTTCTCGTACGACTTGCATGTGTTAAGCACGCCGCCAGCGTTCATTCTGAGCCAGGATCAAACTCTCCAATTAAACTGTAAGTTGCATCCCCTTGGAAACAGATGCAACGAATTAACTGTGAGACCTAACTCACAAGCTGTCACTATTTAGTTTTCAAAGATCAAGTAAGCCGCAAAAAAATATTTGCGTTTTTCGATATCATCCAAACCGTTCAAGAAACAGTCCGGAACTTTTATTATATGAAAGCGATCTGTTTTGTCAATACCTTTTTACTTCTTTCTTTAAAAAATGTTCCCGAAATTTTCAGGTGTATCTAAGCGTGTAGAATCGCCCTTTTTAGATCCAATCCCCGTCTTTGTCAAGCATTATTTTTTGATTATTTTGAGTTTATGATATCGCTTTTTACCTGCTCTCAAGACGATCTCCAAATCAACGATATCATCTTCGGTTAACAGGTAATCAAAGGATGTCACACGCCGGCCGTTAATATAGGCGCCGCCTTGTTCGATGAGCTTTCTTGCAGCGGTTCCTGAGGTCGTCAGACCGACCTGGTGATACAATTTGAAAGCCGGGATGCCGTCTTTGAACCGATATGCTTCGATATCTGAATGGGGTATCGAGTCCAACGCTTCCATGGTCAACTTTTCCGACTCCAGTGACGACATGTTTTCCGTTTTTAAAGAAGTATCACTTTCAGAACCATCTCGGATAATCGAACTGGAGGGCAGGATGTCTTCAGGCACCACACGGCGGCCAAACATACGCTGTGCAGAGAAATACGCTTTGAGGGCCTCTTCCCTGCCGTGTGCAATCTGGGTGGCTTCAAATGCCAATACCGCCTTGGCGCTGTTCAACGCTTCGCCGCTAAATTTTTCCAGGGTTCGGATTTCTTCAATGGGCAAAAATGTAAAAAGCGCCATGAATCTGGCGACATCTCTGTCATCGGTGTTAATCCAGTATTGATAATAATCATAAGGTGATGTTTTATCCGGATCGAGCCAAACCGCGCCATCGGCTGTTTTTCCCATCTTGGCGCCGCTGCTCGTCGTGATTAAAGGAAACGTGATACCGAAAACGGTTTCCTGACGAATTTTCCTGACCAGCTCAATTCCGGCAACGATATTTCCCCATTGATCGCTGCCCCCCATTTGTAATCGGCACTCATATTGATTAAAAAGTTCCAAAAAATCATAGGCTTGCAATAGCATATAATTAAACTCAATAAAGTTTAGCCCCTCTTCGGATTCCAATCGGATTTTGTAGCTTTCAGCCTTTATCATGCGATTAACGGAAAAGTGCCTTCCAAAATCTCTTAAAAAAGGAATATATTCCAGCTTGGTCAACCAATCGGCATTGTTCAGCATCAATGCCTTATCCTCTTTAAAATCAAGAAAACGGGAAAGCTGATTTTTAATCCCGATGGCGTTTTGATCCACCATTTCCGGTGTCAACAGTTTCCGCATTTCCGTTTTTCCGCTCGGATCCCCGACAAGACCTGTCCCGCCGCCCACAAGCGCAATAGGACGATGTCCATGCCGTTGCATATGTGCCAATGACATTATCGGAACAAGACTTCCCACATGAAGGCTGGATGCCGTGGGATCAAACCCGATATAACACGTCGCCTTCCCGGTTTCGAGATACGCCTTCAATTCCGCCTCATGGGTGGTCTGTTCGATAAATCCCCGCTCTCGAAGCACTTCAAGTAAACACGCCATACGATAGTCCTCTCAGAAAATAGGAAATAGGAATTAGAAAATAGATAACCTCAGTGAACGCAAATTTGATTAGAAAATCGAAAGTTAGGAGGTTCTGAGAGTTTCCGACCTTCTTACCTTCTCACCTTCTTACTTTCTTAGTTTTCAACATATTCGTGTTTATCCGAGGGTCCCTAATTTCTCTTTCCTATTTCCTCTTTTCTTATTTTAGATCTTTCATTTATTGGCATATTCAACAGCCCGGGTCTCCCGAATCACCGTAACCTTAATCTGCCCCGGAAACGTTAACGACTCTTCTATTTTTTTAGCCACATCTCTGCTAATTAGGGTTGCGTCTTCATCGGATATGATTCCGCTTTCTACAATAACCCTCAACTCTCTACCGGCTTGAATGGCATAGGCGTTTTTTACGCCTTTAAACGAATGAGCAATATTCTCAAGATCTTCCAATCTTTTTATATAATTTTCAAGAAGTTCTTTACGAGCCCCCGGCCTCGCGCCGGATAATGCGTCTGCCGCCTGAATCAATAAATCATAAACAGAGTTGGGCGGGGTATCTTCATGATGGGCGGCAATCGCATGCTCGACCATGGGCGTTTCGCCGAATTTTTTTGCCAGCTTAGCGCCGATGACGGCATGCTGCCCCTCCACTTCATGATCGATGGCCTTGCCGATGTCATGTAATAAGCCCATGCGTCGCGCCAGCTTGGTGTTGAGACCCAATTCAGAGGCCATGATTCCGGCCAAAACGCCCACCTCGACCGAATGCTGCAGGACGTTCTGGGCATAGCTGGTCCGAAATTTCAATCGTCCGATATACTTAACAAGCTCATTATGGATGCCGTGAACCCCGAGATCGAATGCTGCTTGTTCCCCGGATTCTTTAATGGCCAAATCCACTTCCTTTCCGACTTTTTTGACAATGTCCTCGATACGAGCCGGATGAATCCGACCATCCGCAATCAACCGCATCAAAGACAACCTGGCGACTTCACGCCGAACCGGATTAAACCCTGATAGAATCACCGCCTCAGGTGTATCGTCGATAATCAGATCGATTCCGGTGGCCGCTTCGAGTGCGCGAATATTCCGCCCCTCCCTGCCAATAATCCGCCCTTTCATTTCATCGTTGGGGAGTTCAACCACGGAGACTGTCCGCTCGGCAACGAAATCACCGGCGTATCTTTGTATGGCGGTGGCCATGATCTCGGTCGCTTTCTTGTCTGCCTGCTCTTTTGTTTCGTTCTCTATCCTTTTAATGATTTTGGCGCCTTCATAACGCGCTTCGTTCTCCATAGCCCGGATCAAGAGTTCTTTCGCCTGTTCCGCGGTTAAACCTGAAATTTTTTCGAGCTGCTGTTTTTGTTCAGCAATCAGTTCTTGATATTGTTTTTCCTGCCACTCAACTTTCTCCTCTTTTTGGATGACCTTTTTTTCTTTTCGCGAAAGCTCTCGTTCTCGCTGTTCGAACTGTTCAGTCTTACGATCGATATGTTCTTCTTTTTGCATCAACCGTCTCTCTCTGTTTTTGAGTTCAGATCGAGTATCTTTGGTCTCCGCATCAAACTCGCTTTTCATTTTGAAAAGTCTGTCTTTAACCTCCAGCTTGGCTTCTTTAATGAGCGTTTCCGATCTCCGTTTGGCATCCTCCAGGATTCGCGACGTTTCCTTTTCAGCGGCTTTAACTTTCTGAGATACGATTAACCCCTTGACCCAGAAGGCAATCGCAAAACCCACAATAAATGCAATAATGCCTATTAAAAGATTATATTCATTCATCATCTTTCTCCCCGGAATTATTTATGTTTGGTGTTTGGTAATCGGCGATTCAATGATCCGGTATATCCGGCGGTACTTTTTACAAAAACGCCGAACACCAAACGCCAAACCCTGAACAGATCCGAAATGTTATGAATTTATTATCGTCAAATCAATAGGTTATCAATGACGCAATAACATCGCTTACAAACATATAATCAATACCATATCGAAACGAAATTATCTGCCACGCAAAAGGTCTGTTCAAATTTTTTTTTGAATTGGATTGGAATGAGATTCTAGGGAGGAAAAAGGCAAGGTTTTCAAGCAGTGTTTCGGGGAAGTCCTTTTTCAGATATCCATCATGCTTAAAAATAAACGACCCATTGCATTGACTCGTTAAATCTGTTCTAACCTGCTCTTTTTCAATTTGAGTTGAACGGGACCCCTGCCACAATGCCGTGTTGGGAGGTCTTTGATCCATAAAAAATAAGTGGGCGCCTCGTGATTTCTTTAGGCTTTTCCGGTTAAACGGAACGGCACACCAAAATCAGAGAAAGCTCCCTATTATGGAGTGTTGGGTCAAAGTACATCTTCCAATCACAAACACGGCAGGGGCCACATAATTGTTTGAAACAGCTCAAATACCTTCAAGGTCTTATCTATCTTGGAAAGATCACACAGAAGATATCATTATCCGCCATTTTCGGGCGTTATTAAAAAATTATGAGAACGAGGAAATCAAACAACCGCCGCAACACAGGATTTACGAGTTAATAAGCTTTAACCATTAACCGCTTCATCGAGTAAATGTATCAAATTTGTCGATCTTTTGGAAATATCTTTCAATAAATCTGAATAACTCTTTTTTAGTTTGATATTTTCATTGGCAATATTAAGCGCAGCTAATATCAAGGTCGCAAGCTTATTGACAGAAGATTTGCTCGAATGCTGGGGTTCAATCCGGGTCACTTCTTCGACCAGATGATTGGCAACTTCTTTTGCGTTGCTCACACCCGCTTCCGCCTTAAACGTATACGGTTGTCCAAAAAGCTCTATTGTTACGAGTTGTTCCAAGTATAATTTTTCAACCTTTTTTAAAATCGCCCCTTCTGGTCATTAACCCGCATCTGTAATATCTTCAAGCTTTCCCAAAAGGCTGTCGATCTTTGACCGAATCAAGGCTCTTTCTTTAGTATAATTGTTTTCCGCCTCAACCTTACCTTGAAGTTCTCCCTCTAACCTCTCAATTTTATTTTTAAGTTCTAAATTCGTCGTTTCAAACGACTTGCAAACATTGATAAGATTTTCAACTTTTGTTTCTATTTCCTCAAATTGTTTTAAAATGAATTCGTTATCCAATCCTCACCTCATTTTTAAGTAATAAAGATTATAATCTTTAATTCAGATTAAAGTCAAGATATATTCCTCATCCGGTTGCGCATGATGCTTTCAGCCGTCTGCAAATCCTGTATGGTGTTAACGCCCACGGTTTCCTTCCAGTCGTCACCCACCATTACACCCATAACATTTTTATTCCGGTAGCCGATTTCAACGATATCCGTCAGGTAAAATTCGCCTTTTACATTGTCCGATTTAATTTCATTTAATGAATCAAATAAGAATTTTTTTTCAATGCAATAGATGCCGGTATTGATGAGTTTAACCTTCCGCTGTTCGTCGGTGGCGTCCGACTCTTCGACAATACCCGTTAATTCTCTGTTTTCATTAATCAACAATCTTCCATATCCTTTTGGATTTTCTATCTCAACGGCCAAAATAGAGACATCCCGTCCGGCGTTTACATGGTCGTTATAAAGGCGCCTCAGTGTATTTTCAGTCAGCAGCGGCACATCACCACATAAAATGATCACCTGACCCACATCACTTGGAATATAAGGTAGTGCGCACAACACCGCATGACCTGTTCCAAGTTGTTCTTTTTGCAGGGCAAAAAGAACGTCAACCTTTTCAGATACAACGCGGCGAACTTTTTCCGCCTGATGGCCGATAACAAGGATCACGTTATTTCCCGCAATTTTCCGGGCTGTTTCCGCAACATACAAAACCATAGGCTTTTGCAAAATTTCATGCAGAACCTTGGCCTTATCCGATTTCATTCGGGTACCCAGACCTGCGCCAAGTATGATGACCGCCACTTCATTTTTGGCATCTTTCATATCATTTCCTTAAATCAAAAAGGGTAAACCTTAATTGGGTCTACCCTTTCAGACAATAAACTTCTTTTTTTCGTTTTCTAAAACCGTTTTAGACCAAGATCCCGATATTCATTAAAATACTAAACGTCTATCTGCTGGTTTCCGCGATCCTGATTCGATGCAGTGCTCTTTCCAGAGCCGCTCTGGCCCGGTTGAAATCGATATCTTCGGACTGGCTTTTGGCCAGACGTTCCTCGGCGCGCTCCATGGCCGCCTTGGCACGTTCAAGGTCAATGTCTTTTCGTCTTTCAGCCGACTCTGCCAGCACAGTCACTTTATCGGGCAATGCTTCCGCGAACCCGCCGCTGACGAATATAAATCTTTCAGCGCCTTTGGCATCCGTATAATGCATGGCGCCGGTTCTTAAAGTTGTCAGAAAAGGCGTATGACCGATCAGCACACCGAATTCACCGAGGCTGCCGGGGGCCACCGCTATCTGGACCTCCTCGTCAACGACATATTTTTCAGGGGTAACAACTTCTAATTTAATATTTCCCGCCATATTATACCCTTATATTTTTTTAGCGTTATGCGGCTTCAGCCATTTTCTGGGCTCTTTCGACAACTTGTTCGATACCACCCGCCATATAAAATGCCTGCTCCGGGATATCGTCATGCTTTCCGTCACAGATCTCTCTGAACGCCCGAACCGTATCCTCGATCTTTACATAACACCCTTTGGTTCCGGTGAACGCTTCGGCCACGTGGAACGGCTGAGACAAGAACCGTTGAATTTTACGCGCCCTTGCCACGGTAATTTTATCTTCGTCGGACAATTCTTCCATACCCAAAATAGCAATAATATCCTGAAGTTCTTTATATTTTTGAAGGATTTGCTGGACTTGCCGAGCTGTCTGATAATGTTCATCTCCGATATAAGCGGCATCTAAAATTCGCGACGTCGAATCCAGAGGATCCACCGCAGGATAGATGCCGAGTTCGGCAATTTGACGCGACAAAACCACCGTCCCGTCCAAATGGGCAAATGTGGTTGCAGGGGCCGGGTCTGTCAAGTCGTCTGCCGGCACATATACACATTGAACCGCCGTAATCGAGCCCTTGTCTGTGGAGGTAATCCGCTCCTGGAGTTCGCCCAGGTCAACAGCCAGCGTCGGCTGGTAACCCACTGCGGAAGGCATGCGGCCCAAAAGCGCCGAAACTTCCGAACCCGCCTGGGTGAAACGAAAGATATTATCGATAAAAATCAACACGTCCTGACCTTCCTCGTCACGGAAATATTCCGCAGCGGTCAAAGCGGAAAGGGCGACCCGAGCCCTTGCGCCCGGCGGCTCCGTCATCTGACCGTAAATCAGTGCCGCTTTGGGAAGCACTCCCGAGTCTTTCATTTCGTGGTAAAGGTCGTTCCCCTCCCGGGTCCGCTCACCCACACCGGCAAACACGGAAATTCCGCCGTGCTGCATGGCGATATTGTGAACCATTTCCATCATAATAACGGTTTTGCCGACACCGGCGCCCCCGAACATTCCCATCTTGCCGCCTCTTGGAAAGGGCACCAGCAAATCGATGACCTTGACACCGGTTTCAAGAACGCGAACCGTCACGTCCTGTTCGGTAAATTTGGGCGCTTCCCGGTGTATGGGCAGCATTTTTTCCTGACTCACCGGTCCGAGCCCGTCCACCGGACGGCCCACGACGTTGAGAACCCGGCCCAGACCGGCTTCACCCACCGGCATCATGATATCATTGCCGGTATCTTTGACTTTCTGTCCTCGAACCAGACCATCGGTGACATCCATGGCAATGGTGCGAACCACATTATCACCCAGGTGCTGTGCAACCTCCACGATCAGGTTGTCCGGCTCATCGTTGATGGCAGGGTTCGTAATGGCCAATGCCGTATAAATGGCCGGCAGATTTCCCTGCTCGAACTCTACGTCGACGACGGGCCCCATAACCTGCGTAATCTTTCCTATATTTTCTCCCATCTAAAGACCTCCTGTTGAAATGCGGTATTATATTTTATTAAGTGTCTATTTTAAAAACGGTCTTTGTGTTCAACCTTTGCGTTTTAGCCTTTCAGCGCTTCAGCGCCGCCCACGATATCCATCAATTCCGCAGTAATCGCCGCCTGTCGAGCCTTGTTGTATACCAGTGTGAGATTTTCAATCATATCCTTACAGGCCTTGGTGGCGTTATCCATGGCAGCCATTCTGGCGGCATGTTCACTGGTGGACGTTTCCAGCAATGCGCTGTACAGCTGCACATAAACGTTTTTCGGAAGCAATTCCCCCAGAAGTTCCTGGGGCGAGGGTTCACAAATATGTTCGGCAAGATAAGTTGTTTCTTCTGTTTCGGCCTCGTGCTCGGCAGGCGTTATGGGAAGTATCGGAAGCAACTGTTTGAGCACCGGAACCTGCCTGGCCATACTCATGAATTCAGAATAAACGATGTAAACCTCGTCATAAGTGTTGTCTAAAAACCCCTGGATCAATTTCTGGCCGCTGGTGGCCGCAACATGGAATCCGAACCTGCCACCCACAACCCCGATGTGTTCGCTGACAATTTCAAATTGGTTTTTCCGGCACCAATCGCGTCCTTTTTTCCCGAAAACGGTAAATACCACATCGATGCCCTGCTCTTCTTTTTCCTTTTTAAGCGCTTTGGCCTTTGATATGAGGTTCGCGTTGAAACCGCCGCACAAACCGCGATCAGATGTGCATAGAACAATATGCACCTTTTCCACTTCTTCGCGAACTTCCAGCAACGGGTTGGTTTCCTCCCCGGCTTTTTCGGCAAGACTCCCCAAGACCTCGGCAAACTTGGCAGAATAGGGGCGAAATCCCTCCATGCTCGTCTGCGCGCCCCGCAGCTTCGATGCTGCAACCATGTTCATGGCTTTGGTGATCTGCTGGGTTTTTTTTACTGCTGATATTTTTGTTTTAATGTCCTTTAATGTCGCCATAGACTTTAACCCTTATCGCATTTTATTGAGATTGTTGGTCAATCTTTCAGCTGATGATACACGTTGGTCCCGGTTATTTAATGGTATCCTGGAATTCCGCGTCATATGCCGTCAGGGCTTCGGTCATCTGCTTTTCTATTTCTTCGGTGAACTCAAGATTTTCTTTCAGGCCTTCGAAAATCTGCGGGTATCTGTCCTCGAGAAACGGATAAAGTCCGGCCTCATATTTGGCCAGCACATTCACCGGATATTTATCCAAAAATCCTTTTGTTCCCGCAAAAAGAATCGATACCTGTTTTTCCATGGGCAGCGGCTGATACTGAGGTTGCTTCAAGATTTCAACCAGTCGCTCACCACGGGTCAATTGCCGCTGCGTGGCTTTGTCGAGATCGCTCCCGAAAGCGGCAAACGCTTCAAGTTCCCGATATTGTGCCATATCCAGCCGCAGTGTACCGGCAACCTGTTTCATGGCCTTTACCTGGGCAGCGCCACCAACGCGTGAAACAGAAAGCCCCACATTGATGGAAGGTCGAACACCGGCGAAAAAGAGGCCGGGCTCAAGATATATCTGCCCGTCGGTGATGGAAATAACATTGGTGGGAATGTAGGCGGAAACGTCGCCGGCCTGGGTTTCGATAATCGGAAGAGCGGTCAAAGACCCTGCGCCGAGGTCATCGTTCAGCTTCGCGGCACGTTCGAGCAGGCGGGAGTGGTTATAGAAAATGTCACCGGGATAAGCCTCGCGTCCCGGAGGCCGTCTCAAGAGAAGCGAAACCTGACGATATGCCGCGGCCTGTTTAGACAAATCATCATAAATGATCAATGCGTGCTGTTTGTTGTCCCTGAAATATTCACCCATGGCGCAACCGGCATACGGCGCAATATATTGCAGGGTCGCCGGATCACTGGCGCATGCGGATACAATGGTGGTATATTCCATGGCACCGTGTTTTTCCAAAATCGCATGGACTTGTGCTACGGTCGATTTTTTCTGGCCGCAGGCCACGTAGATGCAATAAATGTCCGTATCCTTTTGAGCGATAATGGCATCCACGGCAATGGCGGTTTTACCGATCTGACGGTCTCCGATGATCAATTCACGCTGTCCGCGGCCCACCGGCGTCATGGCATCGATGGCTTTCAGGCCGGTGTAACACGGTTCGTGGACGCTCTTTCTCTGGATAACGCCCGGCGCAACCATCTCAACCCTTCTGTATTCTTTGGTTTCAATGGGTCCCTTGCCGTCCAGCGGTTCGCCCACCGCAGATACAACGCGGCCGACAACCGCTTCCCCCACCGGAACCTGGGCGATTCTGCCGGTGCGCTTAACGATGTCCCCTTCTTTGATATGAATATCTTCGCCCATGATGGCGACACCTACGTTATCCTCTTCGAGGTTCAGCACCAGCCCCAAAATGGCGCCCGGGAATTCAACGAGTTCCAGAGCCATGACTTGCTCCAGGCCGTAGACCCTGGCGATACCGTCACCCACGGATAACACCGTCCCGGTTTCACTCAACTCAACTTTCTTGTCATAATCCGTAATCTGCTCTTTAATGATCTGACTTATTTCTTCAGCTTTTAGTTCCATTATATGCTCTCACCCCTTTTTAAAGATTCTCTCATATTGAGTAATTGTGATTTAATGCTGCCGTCCAGAACCAGATCTCCTATTCTTGAAACAATCCCTCCGATCAGGCCGGGATCCTGTTCCACTTGCAGGATAATATCCTTACCTGTCCTTTTGGACAGAGTTGTACGGATCTTCTCAACGGTCTCGGATGAGAGTTCCGAAGCCGAGACCAGGCTGGCGCGTAAGACCCCTTTGAGCTCGTCTGCCAGCTTCTGATAAAAGTCATTGATGTCACTTAAAAAATCAAATCGCCCTTTATCAAACAACAACAGAAGAAATGACGCAACGACCTTGGAGACCCCCACTTTGTCGACAACCGTCTCCAAGACCTTCTTCCGGCCCGCGGCACCATAAAGGGGATTGCCGATGGCCTGGGCAAGCACTTTTTCTCCGGATATCATTTTAGTAAATCCATCGAGTTCCTTCCCGTAGGTTTCAGCTTGGCCGTCTTCTTTACCGATAATCAGAAGTGCTTTGGCATATCGCCGTGCAACGGTTAAATTTTTCACGATGCCACCACCTTATCTAAATATTCATCCACCAGCTTTTCCTGGTCCTTGGCCGTAATTTTGTTTGTGATGATCTCTTCAGATTTTTTCAGTGCTTTTTCCAGCACCTCTTGCTGAAGTTCCAGTTTCGCCCGTTTGAACTCATGTTCGATGTTGCGTCGGGCCTGTACTTCCAGTTTTTCAGCAGCCTGCTTCGCTTCTTCGATAATTCTCGCTTTGGCTTCATTTCCCTGTCGAATATAATCCTCGATCAGTTTTTCGGCTTCTTGTTCCAGATGCGAAAATTTTTCATTATACGCCGCCAACTGTTCTTCCGCCGCCTTTTTCTTTTCTTCAAGTTCGTCGAGCTGATCTTTGATTCCTTTAATTCTGGAACTCAATGCCTGGGATACCGGCTTTTTTAACAGAAGAAACAGACCAATGGCCAACACTGCAAAATTCATGACCTTATATGTATCCGTCGCCGCCCATCCCTTTGCTTTGGTCTCGTGCTCCGATGAGGCTGCAGCCGATATTCCGGTATAACACAAGAAAAGCATCGCCATGACCACCAGCAGGATCGATCCTTTTCTGATGATTTTACGCTTATCGCCACTTTTAAGCCATCTTTCACGACTCAGGTTCATTAAACAGCCCTCCCCAAAATTTTTTCACTGATGGCGTTCGCAAAGGTGTCGATTTCCTTGTTTAGAGATTCTCTAACATTCTGAGCTTCCTTTTTGATATTTTCGCGAACTTCCGCAAGATTTGCCTGTGCCTTTTGGTTGATCTGCTCTATAATCCTTTTTTCTTCCTCGGCGCCTTCTTTCATCAAGGCTTCTTTTTCATTCAACCCCCTGGCTCTGGCATCTTTGATGCCCGCCATATAGGCCTCGTCTTTTTCTGCCGTATCTTCATTGAGTTTGTCGATATTCTGCTCTAAACCCGTAATTTTTTCCTTCCTCTGAATGAGTATGCTCCGAATCGGTTTGTATAAAAGGATATTTAATACCCAGATGATAATGAGGAAATTGGCGATTTGAACAAAAAGCGACACATCCGGAATTACCGATATTGAACTGCCAGAGCCGAATGCAACACCTGCGAACAATACAAGCAACGCCGCTTCAAATAGTGTTATAACAGCATAATGTCTCAGGTTTATACCGGAATTTTTCATATAAGGATCCTCCATCGCAAAAACCTGCAACCCTAACTTATTAAATGATTTTTTTCAAATAAAATGCCGTCCACCTATGTTTTTAACTCGGCGGTCTATAACATCAGCCATTGAGGTTGTCAAAGGTTTTTTTTAATTTTCGATCGGCTTTATCGTTTCTCATCGGGCCTGTTTCAGCGGGACGTCAGTCTCTATACTTTCATGGAACAATTTCCATTGAATATGACGCCGGATTGAATCGAAACCGCCCGGGATTGAATATCTCCCTCGATGCGTGCCGGCGGATAAAGCTCGATTCTCGTTCGCGCTTCGATCTTACCGTTAACCTTTCCTCTTATGATAGCGATGTTAACCCTTATATCCCCTTGAACTTCGGCTTTCTCCCCGAGGATCACCGTACCGTCGGAACTGGAAATTGTCCCGTTGACACTTCCTTCCAACCGGACCGTATCTTTGAACTCAATCGTTCCCTCAACAGCGGTGCCCGGTCCAAGCAACATGGTTAAAGCATCGGATGTTTTTGACTTTGTCATAGCTCCCTCCGAGTTAAAATAACGAAATGGTCTTGACGCACTTTGCGTAAAGTCTCAATTTGACGAGTGGAATAACGGCGTTTAATGGTTTGAGGGGATTACCAAAAATTTATCTTGAAATTATTCTCCCGGAAAACGCCTCATGCTGATGTTCATCAAGAGCGCGACACAGATCAATGTGGTCAGCACCGATGAACCGCCATAACTGATAAACGGCAGCGTCACCCCGACAATGGGCATCAGACCCATTGTCATGGCGATATTGATGAAAACCTGCCAGAAGATCATTGCCGTCGCACCAACGGCGAGAATGGTGCCGAAGGGTTCCCGGCATCGATATGCGATGTTTAAGCCCCAGATGATTAAAATCAAAAATAAACACAAAAGGATGAACGACCCCACAAATCCCCATTCTTCGGCTAAAACGGAAAAAATGAAATCCGTATGTTGCTCCGGCAAAAAGGCCAGCGCGTTTTGGGTGCCTTGTAAAAATCCCTTGCCGGAAATCATCCCTGAACCAATGGCGATTTTGGATTGTATGATATGATATCCGGCGCCGAGAGGATCGCGGTCTGGGTTTAAAAATGTCAGAATTCGCCGTTTCTGATATTCTTTCAAAAAAAACCAAACCAAAGGGACTGCCGTGGCGCACGAAGTGATGATGCACAGCAGTGAACGTCTCTCGATTTTGACAAAAACAGTCATTGATCCGGCAATTAATAGCACAATAACGGCCGTACCCAAATCCGGTTGTTTAACGATCAGAATAAACGGGATGACCGCCAGAATAAAAGGAGTGAAAAGTTCCCGCAGATTTAATCCCCCGGTATTGGCCAGTCTCGAATAGTATCTGGCAAGAATGATAATTACAGCGATTTTAGCAAGTTCCGACGGTTGAATCGAAACCGGGCCAACCTCAATCCAGCGCCGCGCCCCCATAACATATTTACCGAACATCAAAACATATATTAAAAGGCAAACACATGCGACATAGATAACAGGTGCCCATCGGTCCAACAACCTGTAATTAAAAAAAAGAGAAAAAAAGATGATGCCAAATCCGGTGCAGTACCAGATCATTTGTTTGAAATACAGGATCTTCTGAGGGGCCGCCGTAGATGACGTCACCGCGCTGTACAGTGTTAAAAGCCCTAAAACAGCGAGCAGAAAGGTCAGCCCGAGCAATCCCCAATCAAAATATGTAATAAACCTGCGATCGATCATTTCAAACTTGCTCCATGATATTAGAAGCCTTCTTAAAATTAGGATCTTCGTTCGAGATCTCGCGCCAAGACCGGCGGGCCAAATACGCAAGGCCGAGAATCAACCCGCAGGCATACTCAAGTATGTCGAGGACTTGATACGAGGGCTCAACGCCGATATCGAACGAAAAGACTACTTTGAGATAGCTTCTGATCATTCTTTGCGAGCCACCTTCCGTTTATCGGTGCCAAGATCTTCCGGGTGGCCCAGATAGGTTTCTATGATCTCCTTTGCAATGGGGGCCGCCGCAGATGATCCGTGACCGCCATGCTCTATTATCACGGAAACCGCTATTTTAGGGTTATCAGAGGGCGCATACGCCACAAACCATGCATGGGGCTCGAATTGATTCGA
>JAJDND010000220.1 GCA_022340885.1 Desulfobacterales bacterium
GCACAATGGTTATGCCGTTGTTCTTATACAGGGGCGTCATTTTTGACAAATCACAGCGTGTCCCGCCGCCCATGACGTCTTCGTAGGCATATACCACTTTACGGATGCCGCTGAGCATCATCGCCCCCAGACACATCAAGCAGGGTTCCATGGTAGTATAAAGATCGATTCCCATGGTGGTTGCGGCGATTCCCATATCTGCAAGCTGTCTCAACGCCATCATTTCAGCATGTTCGATTTCATTGGGATATTGTCCGGCCGTGCCTTTCCTGGACCCTGTCGCCAGAACCCGGTTTTGATGGACCAAGACGCATCCCACAGGAAATTCTCCGGCATCCAACGCATTTTGGGCCTGTTCCAGGGCCTTTTTCATGAAATGTTCGTGATCCATATCTAAGTAATTAAAATGATATCGTTTTCTATCGATTCCTTGAGTGATGGATTATCGACATCTATTTATAGTCTACATATGGTGTCGTCGCAGGGGCAGCTGTCATCGACTTCAAAGGCATAAAGGATTCTCGCTTCCATTTCGAGTTGCTTGTCCGACAGGCGACCAAAGGGAGCGCTTCGGGCAATTTCCATAAGGTCGGCCCTGGCGGGTATCGATTCGAGGCCGCACCCGATGATGTCGCCGGTTGCACCGTCAATGATATCCGCATCCCGCCCATTGGTCACCACGACAACCGGCACCGAGTACGACGCCAAAAGTCTCGACGCTGCCAAGGCCGGCCGGTGCCGGGTAGTGAGCGATCCGGGGCCGTATTTCACGATCATGCAAATTCTATCGAAAAGAGAGATCGTGTAGTCGATGGTGATCATCGCTGATTTATCGGCGGCTTTAAAAAAGAGTTCGCGGCGGGCGCCGATGTCTTTTTTAGGATATCCCTTTTGTTCCACCAGCAGACGGGCGAGCGATTGTCTGTATCTTTCGTCATGGGTGTCACAAATCGTGCTGCCGGTGATAAAGTCGACGCACTGCCCGAGAATGAGATGATGTCCTTTTTTTTCTTCCAACATGGTACGCTTGAACCTATCTTAAAATTGCTTAAACTTTAGCACGGTCGTATAATAAAGAATAAAATATGGTTTTCGGATTGTAAAGTATCAAATATTCCTTTACAATACCATTTCTTGTGAATAGGTTTGATGCCATGAGTATCCGTGAAGATTTTGAACAACGTGAAAAAAGCTTTATCTCTCCTTTTGGGTGCCGGAGCGCCGAATCCCGCGGCCGCATGAGAGAAGAACCCCCCTGTCCCATCCGAACGGCATTTCAGGTGGACAAGGATAGGATCGTCTATAGTAATGCTTTCAGGCGGTTAAAGTATAAAACCCAGGTGTTTCTCTCCCCGTTGGGCGACGAGTACCGGACCCGTTTGACCCATACCCTTGAAGTATCTGAAATCGCAAGAACCATTGCTCGGGCCATGCGTCTTAACGAGGACCTGGTTGAAGCCATTTCACTGGGTCATGACCTGGGCCATACACCCTTCGGACACGGGGGTGAGACGATTCTCAAAGAGATATATTCCCAGGACTTTTCCCATAAGGCACAGAGCCTTCGCGTGGTGGACATCCTGGAAAACAACGGCAAGGGTTTGAACCTGACCTATGAAGTTCGCGACGGGATTCTGAAGCACTCCAAGGGATATGGAAAGATCCTTCCCGATGATCCAGAGGAACAGGCATATACCGTTGAAGGAAATATTGTCCGCATTGCCGATATTATGGCCTATTTGAATCATGACCTGGATGATGCCATCCGAAGCGGTGTAATCGGCGCCCATCAGGTGCCGGATTCGTGCATCAAGATTCTTGGGAAGACACACTCCGAACGCGCCAATACCATGATCAAAGATCTTGTATTTTCGTCCCATGTCGAAAACGGCAAGCTGGTTTTGCAAATGAGCGATGAAGTGTACGCCAGCATGACCGTGCTCAGGGAGTTCCTGTATGAGATGGTCTATCGCTCACCCCGGGTGCACAAGGAGTTTATAAAAGCAAAAAAAATTTTGTCCGAACTTTATTCCTGTTTTATAGAAAATGATGATTTGCTGCAAAAAGGGCTTAAAGATCTGAGGATGTCGGGATGCAATCACAACAACCAATCCCACGAAAGAATCGTTTGTGATTTCGTTGCCAGCATGACGGATCGGTATGCGCTGACCCTTTATGAAAAAATCTTTTTCCCCTCGCCGCAGTTTTGACACTAACATTAGAGTTCATAATCCTTTGGATCGTATCAGAGATAGCTATCCCTGATTTGGAATTAATCATCGAAAAAAATACAAATTCCAAGCACCAAATTCCAAGTAAATCTCAAATTTCAATATACAATGACCAAAACTCTTCAGGATAAAACATGTTTGAGTTTTCGAATTTCGGTCATTGGAATTTCAACGAGTCAATGAACTTTCAACAAAGCAAATCCTCTTCGGGGCGAAACCAGAGACTGCGCGGTTGGGCCGAAATGGATCCTGACGACAACACTCCTTTATTAGATCGTTTGGATACCCTTTATAAGGCCATGGATCGAAAGTACCAGGAGGCGGCGGATCATTACGGGTTCCAATGCAACGGTTGTGACGACAATTGTTGTTATACTCGCTTTTACCATTACACCCTCTTGGAATACCTGTATATCCGGAAAGGATACCATTTGCTCGAAAGGGAAAGACAGACCCAAATCACGCGCAGCGCCCTGGATGTTTGCCGGAAAACAGAGGTGGCCGATAAAAAGGGAAGGGCGGTCAGACTGATGTGCCCTGTCAACGTTGCCGGCCTGTGCGTGCTCTATGCGTATCGGCCGATGATCTGCCGCTTGCATGGCATTCCTCACGAGTTGACCATTCCCGGCCGGGGGGTATCGAAGGCGTCGGGGTGCGGCGATTTTATTCGGATATGTTCTGGAAAACCGTATTACAAATTCGATCGAACGCCCTTTTACGCACGAATGGCAGCGCTGGAAAAAGAGCTGAGAAAGAAGGTGCGCGGGATGCACAAGATTAAAATGACGGTTGCGGAGATGATAGCATCTTTTGCCGCTCATAAATGACGTTTCACGAAAGTGCCTAAAGTTTGAAGTGATCTAAAGTGAGTCCCGCCTATGGCGGGATTAAGGTAACGTTGACGCGCTGACATTAAAATTAATTAGTTGAGGAGCCTCGTTTTCCGAACAGCCACTCCATGGATAAACTTTTTTTTAAACCGCATGAACTCGCGGCAAGGGATCGTAAGGAAAGAACAGGATGTTATCTTCAAGATATCAATCGGTTAGATTCATCATTTTAAGTTCTTTTAGAGACTCAATTTCTGGAAATCAATGATATGAAATACATAGACCTTAATGAAATCGACCAACTGCCTGGCAGAAGACTTGAAAAAAACGACACCTTCAATTTCCGGTGTTATCCGGAGATTGCCTGCTTTAACCGATGCTGTCGCAATTTAAATCTTTTTCTGTATCCCTACGACATTGTGCGCCTGAAGAATAAGTTGAATGTGACGTCCGATGCGTTTTTGGAAAAATATGTGGATATTGTCTTGAGGCCTTCCAATTTTTTCCCGGAAGTTCTTTTGAGCATGGGCGACAACCCCGAGAAAACCTGTCCTTTTTTACGGCATTCCGGCTGTTCGGTGTATCCGGATCGTCCGGATGCGTGCCGCACCTTTCCCGTGGAGCAGGGCGTGCTGTATGATGTTCAGCAGGATAAGCCGGAAACCATTCATTTTTTCAGACCCCCTGATTTTTGCCTGGGGCAACACGAAGACACCGTGTGGACATCCCGTACGTGGTCGGATGATCAGGACGCGACGGTGTATCATGAAATGACGGCCCGCTGGTCGGAACTCAAGCGGCTGTTTCAAACAGACCCCTGGGGCTGCCAGGGCGCGGACGGGCCCAAGGCGAAGATGGCCTTCATGGCCACATACAACATGGATCAATTCCGGGAATTTTTGTTTAAAAGCACCTTTTTAAAACGGTACAGGGTAAAACCCAAAGTGTTAAAACGGATTCGATCAAGCGATACTGAATTGATGAAGTTCGGTTTCCAGTGGGTCAAATTTTACGTCTGGGGGATTCCATCCAAAGACTTCAGGCTCAAATAAAGTCCCCCTTTTGGCTGGCACAAGCGCAACTTTTGCGTTGCTGACGGTGCGGAAGGCCGCTATAGACTGATTACAGCACTTTCACAAGCCATGGAGATCAATTGATCCCCTGTGGCCATTTTGGCGCCTTCTATCAGATCATCAGCCGAAATACCTCTGGATACGGCACAAGGGGTACATACAAGGATTGGCACACCGAATTCCTGCAGGTATGCCATATGATCGTCAGCCTTATCCCCGGTGGCTGCCTGCACATTTTCGATGATTCCCTTTTTTGCAAGATATACACCTTCATCCAGCAGAAATACTGCTGTGTTCTTTCCTTCTTTTTTGGCAACCATGGCAAAAAACAGCGCCCGCGTGGCGCGATTCGGATTATCGGTGCCGCAGGACAGTACAACCAATACATTGTTCGTCATTTTTCCCTCCTTTTGTTTAGTATGTATTGTTAAATTTTTTTTGAATACTCCGGATAGCAATCACTTCAGCACCCCTTTGGGCATGGGCACCATCTTCTCGCCTCCCAACACATAGCCGCCGTCGAGCCTTATGACGCTACCGGTCATAAAGGGCGCATCCTTAATTATAAAGAGAACGGCCTTCACGACATCCGGTATGGACCCTGAACGGCCCAGAAGCGTATGGTCGGCGATGGCCGTTTTCTGCTCATCGGTCAGCAATCCCCATCCACGGGTATTTTCCCCGTGACGGGTGTCAAAAAATCCGAGCATGATTTCATTGACGCGGACTTCAGGTGCTGCCAGACGGGCCCAGGTTTCGGTCAGCAGCGAGATGCCGCGATTAGCCGATGCATATCCTTCATTGAATACGACGGCGGCAGGCCCCGACCGTCCCACAATTCCTGCGATGGATGACAGATTGATTACAATGCCGTCTTTGGACGCTTTAAGATGCGGCAGGGCGGATTCGAACACCCATTGTTTGGCGCGCAGGGTGGTGGCCATTTCCAGGTCCCACTGCTGCTGATCATAGGATCCGTGAACCACCGGCCAACCGCCTCGCTCGATATTGTTGATCACAATATCGAGACGGCCGAAACGGTCGATGACGGTTTTGATCATGGCCGGAATTTCGCCGGTATCGAGCAGGTCTGTATTGAGGATGAGGTGATCCTCACCGATCCGGGCAAAGTCCATTTTTAGATTCGGCAGTTCCTCTTTCCAATCGAAGTAATTTAACGCAACGCTGGCCCCTTCCTGTGCCAGGGCAAGCCCGATGCCTTTGCCGATGCCCTTTACGGCCCCGAGTACCAAGGCGACTTTGTTTCTAATTTCCATTGTCATTCCCGTTCAAGTTGCCGAAAAGCATGTTTTTGATCCATTGATGACCTAGTTTCAACAGCGCGACATCATCCATTTTCACGGTATCCAGCGTTTCTGCGTCAAGATGCCATGGATCAAGGATATTGTTTTCAAATATGTTCGATCTGAATGCATCGATGTCATAAAGGGCCATTCGAAAGCAGCGTCTGGATTTGACATCCAAAGAACCGGACATGTTCTGATTTTTCAAAGAGATGATTTCCAGGAGCAGGTCATTCATCTCGTTATAAAAAGAGACCTCTTGATTTTCAATCCATTCATGGATGATCCAGGTTCGGCCCTGCTTAAAACCCAGACAATGGGGCTCTTTCAGGAGCAAGAACCGCTCGGTGATCTTGCCGGTTTCTCTGGATCGGGACGCAAGGCGCACCAGCGGATAGGTTCGGCACGATGACGGGCGGTCTTCGTACACACTGCATCCCGACGGCGTCACAAACGGACATTTCAATTCTTTGGCGAATTGGGTTTTCAAGCTGACGATGGGAAGACCTGTTTCAGGACCGGTTTGTTGAAAGCCATATCGCTCAAGAAAGCGGCTCGATGATAAACCGAGACGGTTTTTCAAACGCAGGATATCGTAAGGGGTAAGAAACTGATTCAGGTCTCGACAGCATGCATTGAAACACGGCACCTTTTGCGAGCATGAAAACATGAAGGTATCGGTTTGGGAAAGTGGGATGATGTTGTTTTCCATAAAAGTTATCCCTTGATAAAATAATCACGCATGCTTTGAATAGGGTGCGCAATTTGAATCATCAATGACCAATTCTGCGGCAGATGTCAATCCCCAAAAACAATATTTGAGGAAA
>JAJDND010000002.1 GCA_022340885.1 Desulfobacterales bacterium
TTCCGTACCACTCGGTGACGATTTGATCCGAACTCACATTGAATTTGTCCACCAGGTATGCTTCGACACTTTCAGCTCTTTGTCTTGACAGCCCAAGGTTGTACTCGGCAGAACCGGTAGCGTCGGCAAATCCCGACAGGACCACGTATGCTCCGGAATTGTTATTTAAAAATGTACCCAGCTTATTCAACTCGTCATTATATTCCGGCCGAACCGTATCGCTGTTAAAATCAAACAGAATATTATCCATTTTAACATCAGCCACTCGATAGATTGTGGTCATGTATTCTTCGACCTTGGTCTCAATAACAAAAAGAGCACCGGATAGATAGACGGGCTTTTCAAATACTTGATCGAACGGAATAACACGTGAGCACTCGTTTATTGTGGCAACTGCTTTCTGTACCGCTTTTTCCTGATCACCTTTGGCGGTGCTGACCACGTAAAAGCAAACATTGTGCTTGGCCGCAATTCGTTTTGCGATTTCCAATGGCGTTCTGCCTCCCGGCATACGACTATAAAAACCTTGGGTGAATAAAAACACTACGGTCCGCCCGGAAAGTCCGGAAATTACACCCTCCAGTTTACTAAGCCCTTCCTGCAGCAGAGTTGGACCGGATGACTTTGTGGGCAGTTGGTCGATGGCGGCAGCCATTTTACTCCGATCGTATTTCTGCATCATGTAGATGGTTTTAAAGGGGGTATACAGGTATAACCCCGCATTGTATCCCAGATCCGGAAGTATCTCATTTCGATCTTTTAATAGTTTCTTTTCGGCTTCTAATGTCGTCATTCCGGTATCTTTATAAGGTTCTTTCGTGGAGCTTGAACTGTCAAACATGACGATAAAATTATCCGCCGTTTTGACAATTTTCTTTGATACAACGACACTGGGAACCTCTTCTTTTTCCACTACAGCCTCGGCAGCAAACGAAACCCCGACCATCATGCTCAAAAAAAGCACTGCTGCCACAAATATAAATGTCTTTCTCATAACTCCACCTCCCATGTTGTTAAGTTCCTGTTTCAGATGTCTACTTCCTTTGTTTGGTAAATCCGGTGCCTTCAAAGGGCAGATTGCTCATCAAACTTTTTTGGCCAACTGCAAAAGCAACGATTGTATTCTTTACGGTTAAAGAGATATTACTTCTTTAAAGGAAAGATCACCTTCCAGTCTTTCTTCATGCTGATGACAGCCCAGCCTTTCTGCTTCGCCTCATCCATCAGTGACTGAGGGAATGTGCCAAACTTGGTGTCCGGCAGCCCGTTGGCCGGACCATAGGCATATTCACGCTTGGCATCGTCGTGGAACACCAGCATCATCAGACGCGCGCCGCTGCCCGCGCCGGTCCACTCGAGCATCTCGCGGTCTCCGCCGGAATTGCCGAATGCCGCGATCGGGCGCCTGCCGATAAACGTGTTGATACCCACCGGCTTGCCGGCCTTGTCGTCGATGAAATCGATCTTCGGCAGACGCATCAGCACCGGCTTTCCGTTCCGAATCTCGTATTTGGTCTTGATGGCCGAACCCACCACCTGCTCGGGCGGAATCCCGTAGACCTTCTCGGTCATGGGCCGCATGAACTCGATGCCGCCGCCGGAAACAATAAAGGTCTTGAAGCCGTTGGCCCGCAGGTAAGCCAAAAGTTCGAGCATCGGCTGATAGGCCAGCTCGGTATAGCGCCGCTTGAAGCGCGGGTGCTTCGCCGTCTTAAACCAGTCGGTCACGATTTTCTCGAACTCGGCCGTGCTCATGCCGGCGTGCGAGGCCATGACCAGCTCAACCATTCCTTTCTCTCCTCCCGCTGCCAGTGCCTTGAGGTCGTTGTCGAGCACCGCCTTGAAAGGCTGCTTGGTCTTCCATTCCGGGTGTTGAGGTGCCAGCGCTTTGATCCGGTCCAGTGCAAAGGCGAGCTGGGTGTACATCGGGTGCTCCGGCCACAGCGTGCCGTCGTTGTCGAAGGTGGCGATGCGCTCTGCGGCCGGCACGAACTGCGGGCTCGACTTATCAGTGACCTTTTGCACGAACTCGACGATCGCCGACTTTGTCTTCCCGTCGTTCCAAGAGGGCAGCGGATCGGCCTGGGCCGCTGCCGTAATAGCCGCCAGCAGAACGGCGAATACCACGCAGCATATCCCTCTTTTTAACGCGATTCTCATTTTATTCTCCCTTTTGTAGTTTTGGGGATAAATTCGAGCGCCCCTTGCTGCAGGGGCGCCCGCTTTGTTTGATCAGGCTGACCGGGTTTGCCTAGTTGCCCGTCGGTATCGGGAGACTGATGCCTTCCTTTTCCAATTTTTCCCTGACCCACTTGAATTTCTGATAGTTCGATATCGTGATCGGGCCTGTATAAACCTCGCTCTGGAGCTTGCGCGGAGGGTATTGGACGTAGGTCTTCATCAACTTCTGGACCGCCTGGTTGATGGTCACAAGCGTCCATGTCCTTTCCGTGTAGTTGTTCATGAAAAGGTCGTAGCGCTCCTGCGGGTCCTGCCACAAGTCGAACACCTGCGGCACTGTGGCAACATATTTTTCCGCGCCTTTCCACCCGAGGTTCGAATCCACGGCCAGTCCGCCTGTCGCCTGCCCATCGTCGCCACGCAGATTGAACACTGCCTTATAATTGCCGACTCGCGCCGCCCCCGGGGTGAGCTCGTTCTCAGTAAAGTAGAACCAGGCTTCACGAGCGGATTTTCCGGTACCGAAAAGCACGGGCGACATGTCGTAGCTGTCGAAGATAATCGGCTTGCCGTCGCGATCCTTCTCCGGCAGTTTCTCTCCCGCCACGGAAGCGAACGTGGCCATCAGGTCGAGGCCGCCGAGAATGTCGTGATTCTTCACGCCGGCCTTGACCTTGCCCGGCCACACGGCGATGGCCGGCACGAGGTTTCCGCCCTCGCGGTCCGTACCCTTGGTACCGCGAAACGGCGTGTATCCCGCGTCGGGATAAACGTCCTGCCAGGCGCCGTTATCCACCGTGTAGAACACGAGCGTGTTCTTGTCGAGTCCCAGCTCGCGCAGCTTGTCCATGATGCGGCCGACGCGCGTGTCCAGTTCAATCACCGCATCGGCATACTTCGACTTCGAGAGCGACTTGTGCACGAATTCGGGCGCCGGGAGGTTGGGCTGGTGGTTTTTCATGAAGTTGATGTTGATGAAAAACGGCTGTTTGGGGTGCTTCGCGGCATCTTCCAGAAACTTCAAGCCCGACTGCTCGACATATTTGTCCAGGAAGGGGATACCGACGACGCCTTTCTCCGGAGTGTCCACGTATTCGCCGTTGACCTTCCAATCCTGCTTTGCCTTCTCGCCCGCCTTGCCCGACAGCGACCCCTTGGTCACCTTATCGAACATGGCCCGCAAATTCGGGGCCATATCGGGGAACCACTTCGGATCGCCGTACGTGTAGGCGTTGAGGTGGTACAGGAAGCAGTGCTCCATGACGTCGTAGCCCTGGGCATTGGGCAGGGCGTAGTCGGCCTCTCCCAGATGCCACTTGCCGGTGAAGTAGGTCTTGTAGCCCGCCTTCTTGAGAACGGAGCCCAGGGTCCACTCTGCATGCGGCAGCCCGCCGCCCTGGCCCTGGAAGGCCACTGTCGTCATGCCGCTGCGGTTGGGGATGCGCCCGGTCTGCATCGCCGCGCGGCCCGGCGTGCAGCTCGGCTGGGCGTAAAATGAGAAAAACGTCATCCCATCGGCCGCCATGCGGTCGAAGTTGGGCGTGGGCATGCCGCGCCCCTCCCCTCCGCCGTAGGGGCCAAGGTCACCCCAACCGGTGTCGTCGGACACTATCAGAAGTATATTCGGTTTGTCCGCAGCCTGCGCGAGCCCGGACAGGTATAATGCTGTTATGAATACAACAGCTATGATTTGTATCAGCATTCGTTTCATTTTTTACCTCCTTTTCTTTGTGTGATTTGAATTTTAACGAAATAAAGACAACAGATTTTAGCTCCCATTAACCTATAGTAGGCGCTATTTTTCCATTTTAAAACATTTCCACGATTCACGCCAAGGCCTGGTTGCCGACGGTGCCGGCCGGCGAGAGGGCACTGACTCAATAACCACCCCCACGATCGATGCCGGTGGCGTAATTTTGTGCTATGCCGGAGGTGGCGGATATTTACTCAAGATTTTTTTAACCGCCTCGTTGATCAGCTTTTCGCTTTTCTCCGGTGTGTTGAAATTTTGAACTTCCGCCTTGGCCGCCCCCCGCCAGAACAGTTTTTTCGAGCCGGCATCGACAAAATCCAGAATCAGCGAACCTCCTTCATGATGCAAATAAGTAGACAAAACATCTTCATCCCCTTCATGTGGGCACCTCCTTATCCCATCAAACCATTATCTTTGCTATACAGGCTTGTGAGTTTATTGTCACTGCTCATTCGCTTCGCTCATTAGCGTCAAAGGTCTCGCTTGCGGTGAATGCGGGTGGAACGGTGCGTTTCAGTTCGGCGAGTTTTTCGGCTGTAATTTTGTCCTCTTCGGACCGAGGGATTGCCGGTTCCGCTATTGTTATGGATGTCTAAATGCCCTTGCTCATGGGCCGGCCTTGGAGCCCCTTAAAGAACCAAGATCAGTGAATTCTTCCGATACGGGTTCCCAA
>JAJDND010000080.1 GCA_022340885.1 Desulfobacterales bacterium
GATAAGAGAATACAAAACCATGGAAACCAAGCTTTTTTAAAAATGTATCATACTTCAGGGGAACTAAAATGGCGCCGATCAGGTGAATAGTATCGTGAGGGGAGCATTTCTTTTTGCGCATTGCATTGTAGAGGTTGATTACTGTTAACCGTACTGACTTCGAAGAGCTTTCTTATTGATTTTGCCCACGCTGGTCTTCGCAATGGCGTCGACCACGATGACTTTGTCCGGAACGCCGAATTTCGGAATCATCCCGCTTTTAACAAACTGTTCGTAAAAGCGTTTCAAATCTTCTCCGGTGACCTTATTCTTGAATTCATCTTTTAGCACCACCAGTGCGATGGGTCTTTCCACCCACTTATCATCGGCAATACCGATCACGGCGGCTTCGCTGACCGCCTCATGTTGGCTGATGATATCTTCCAGCGCCAGAGATGAAATCCATTCTCCGCCGGTTTTGATGACATCTTTGAGGCGATCTGTGATCTGGAGATAGCCGTATTGGTCGATAAAACCGATATCACCGGTATGGAGCCACCCTCCGGACCATAATTCTTCACTCTTTTCCGGATCTTTCAGATAGCCATTGGCCGACCAGGGCGCTTTCACAACCACTTCGCCTGTGGTTTTCCCATCATGGGGCAACGGCTTCCCATCCGAGTCGATAATTTCGAGATACACGCTGGGAAGGGGCAGCCCGGTTCTGCAACGTATGCCGATTTGTTCGTCCATATCCCATTCGAGCATGGGCGGCTTGAGATTGGCCAATGTCAGGACCGGGCAGGTTTCGGACATACCGTAACTGGCATAGACATTGATGCCCAGATCAAGCGCAGATTTGCACAGCCCGCGGGATAAGGCAGAACCACCGGTAATCAGCTTCCATCCGGACAAATCGATATCGTTAACGGCCGGGCTGTTGATCAACATGTGCAAGATGGTCGGCACACCGTGTGAAAATGTCACCTTTTCTGCTGCGACCAGCTTCAAAATCATATCCGGATCGTATTTACCCGGATAGACCTGCTTTGCGCCGAGAAACGTCATCAGATACGGTATTCCCCAGGCATGAACATGGAACATCGGAGTCATGGGCATGTAAACATCACCGGAATTCATGGAAGCCTGGGACTTGTACGAACAAAATGCGGACATGATGCCGTAAGTGTGAAGCACGATTTGGCGATGGGTAAAGAACACGCCCTTCGGGTAACCGGTGGTGCCGGTCGTATAGAAGGTCGTTGCGACGGTATTTTCATCGAAATCGGGAAATTCGAAATTGTTAGCGGCAATGGAGAGCAAGTCTTCATATTCTCCGTGAACAGCCAAAGACGTTTCGATGCTATCCTGCTCATCTGGCATCAGAATAATTTTTTTGGGTGTCTCGAACTGATCTTTTAAAGATTCAAGCAATGGGAGAAAATCCGAATGCACCAGGATAACATCATCTTGTGCGTGATTGATCGTATAAATAAGCTGATCCGGCGACAGCCGGATATTGATGGTATGGAGCACCGCGCCCATCATGGGTACGGCAAAGAAACATTCCAGATAGCGGTGGCTGTCCCAGTCCATGACCGCTACGGTGTCTCCGGGTTCGACCCCGAGATCTTTCAACGCATTGGCCAATCGGTGGATTCTCTTGCCGAAGTCGGCATAAGTATATCGCACCCTGTCCCGATAGACAATTTCCTGGTCAGGTGAATAGATCAGCGGCGTCCGGAGAAAGTGTTTAATCAGAAGCCTATAGTCGTAGGCCGATGGTGTGGGTTCGATGATTTTGGCTGTCATGCTGAATCCTTATATTCAATATATTAAGACTTCAATCTGGCATTTTTTGCTCAAACTGCATAATCTATCAGAAACAAATTAAAATTCAAGGAGATAAAACAACGGGCAATAAAATCTTAAAAAAGTGAATGACGGTAAACAGATGGCTTTTAGCGGGGGAGCTTAAACCCCATAGAAGGTTTTGAAACCACTTCTGACCAAAATTTGTGCGGTGCGAAGGCGCGAGGGTCGGAAACGATCATCGGTTTTCTGGTTTTTGAAGGAAAACTTAATTGTTGTCAGGCGCTTAATATTTGATAGAGAAATCGAGCGGCGCGTACTTTAAAAAGGCTTGGATCGATCGGCTTTGAACCTACATTGACCTGATCTGATCCAGGACCTTGCCCCGGGTGCTGATGACGATATCTTCCATGAGAATGGTTTGTCCGGATGCCTCGAGCCCTTTTTTCACGATCATCGGCAGGCCGGAGCAGCACGGAACTTCCATGTAGACTGTGGTAATGCTGTTGATCCCAGCGGTTTTAAAAATCTCAGTAAATTTGTCGATGTAGGACTGGGCGTCATCGAACTTGGGACATCCCATCATCACGACCTTGCCTTTCATCAAACCTTGGTGCAAATTGGCATAGGCAACGGAAACACAGTCCGCCAGCACCAGCAGGTCGGCCCCTTTAAGAAACGGCGCTTTGGGAGGGATGAGCCGTATCTGAACCGGCCAGTGGGAAAGGACCGATTCGCTTTTCGCGCCGTCTGACCGTGAAATATGGCTTTCCGGATGAGATTCGATGGGGGCAAATGTCTGTATTTGGGTGGACGGGCATCCGCAGGCGATGCCTTGTTTTTCTTCGGCAGCCTCCTTTTGGGCCAGAAATGCTTCAACGGCTTCCTCATCGAATTCATCGGCCTCGCGTTCGATGATGCGGAGGGCTCCGGATGGACATTCTCCCAAACAGGCTCCGAGCCCGTCGCACATTTTGTCGGCGATAACCTTGGCTTTACCGTTCACAATTTCAAGGGCTCCTTCGGCACAGGAAGGCACACACTGGCCGCACCCGTCGCACAATTCTTCGTCGATTTCGATTATTTTTCGCGATACCTTCATGATGGTTCCTCTATATCTGGTTTTTTTGATAAAATCTTGTACCCGGGACTTTTTTTGGCGATAAAACCCATTAATTCAATAACACCTTTCTTGCTTCCTTGCGACCGCCGTCGGTTAAAATAGATTTATCGATAATACGATGGATCTTGTCCGTATCCATGGGATTTTCTTTTTGTTTTTCTTCAAGGTTGGTAATGAGATCCGCATCGTAAAGCACCTTGAAGTTCAGTGTTTCTTCGGATCGGGGATGATGGTGATGCCCGATGATATCACAAACCTCTTCGATCAACTCTTCTTTGGCGCCCAGCTTGATCATGATCGATTTTGCAATGGGCGGTCCTTCCTGCTCCTGGTATTTTGCGGCCGTATTGTTGTACTTTTTTTCCGCTTCATGGATGCCGATGTCATGCAAATATGCCGCCGCCAGGATCACCGCCAGATTGCCTCTTTCATCTTTTCCGATCCGTTCAGCATATCGCGCCACCCGGGTGGCATGCCCGATCCGCTTGAAATCGCGCTTGAAATATCGCTTCATCTCTATGGCGATGCGGTCTTTTAAGAGGTCTTCTTTTTGAGCCAGAAGTTCCGGCGGAAGATCTCCGATGCACTCTTTTGCATACTGGCAGTATGACGCACATCCAAAATCCATATTCGGATTGGCGAACTTATGACCGCAGTGAACACATTTCCGGGTGGTATCGTCCTTGAAAAACTCGACCGAATGGTCGCATTGGGGACATTTTACTTCGAAAATAGCGCCCGGTTTCCAATATCGGCTGTCTTGTCCCGGACATTTCATGTTTTTCCTCCTATGGTCGACCCCTTCTGACGGGATTCACAGGATATAATGTAATCACCCTGTGAATCCTGTCCATAAAAAGATTATCCCAAAATGGCCTTGAGATCCTCATCCGGGGAGCTAATGGGCATGATATTGAATTTATCCACCAGCACATTGAGAATATTCGGGGAAACAAATGCCGGCAGACTCGGTCCCAGCCGAATATCCTTGATGCCCAGGTACAATAGGCTCAGCAGGATGGCGCATGCTTTTTGCTCGTACCATGAGAGCACCATGGACAAGGGCAGGTCGTTTACTCCGCAGTCGAAAGCGCCGGCCAATGCAGATGCAATCTGAATCGCGGAATAGGCGTCGTTGCACTGGCCCACATCAAGAAGCCTCGGAATACCCCCGATATCTCCCAGATCCTTGTCGAAAAAGCGGAACTTGCCGCAGGCAAGGGTCAGCACCACGCAGTCCTCCGGAACTTTTTCCACAAATTCCGTGTAGTAATTTCGTCCGGCCTTGGCGCCGTCGCAGCCGCCCACCAGGAAAAAATGACGGATGGCCTTGTTCTTTACCGCTTCGATCACTTTGCCCGCAACACCCATAACCGCATTTCTGGCAAATCCCACCATTACCGATTTTCCTTGAATATCTTCAGTATATCCGGGCAATTCCAGCGCCCTTTCGATAACCGGCGCAAAATTTTTATCGTCGATGTGGGTGACGCCGGGCCAACCCACCAGTCCGGTGGTAAAAATATTTTCTTTGTAGGAGTCATTGGGCTTTTGAATACAGTTGGTGGTCATGAGAATGGCGCCCGGAAATGCGGCGAATTCTTTGGCCTGATTCTGCCAGGCGGTCCCGTAATGCCCGTAAAAATGATCGTATTTTTTCAGCTCCGGATACCCGTGGCATGGGAGCATTTCGCCGTGGGTATAGACGTAGATGCCTTTGTCCCGGGTTTGTTTCAGGATCTCTTCCAAATCTTTTAAATCGTGACCCGAGACCAGAATCGCCTTTCCTTTCTTGGCACCCAGGGGAACGGAAGTGGGAACCGGATGTCCGTAGGCCTCGGTGTTGGCGGCGTCCAGAAGCTCCATTGCCCGGATGTTGATTTCTCCGCATTTAAACACAAGACCCACCAGATCATCGGCGCTGAGGTCCTTGTTCAAGGTGGCGGCCATGGCATCGTAAATAAAATCAAAAACTTTGGTATCGGTTTTTCCCAAAATTGCCGCATGGTCCGCATAGGCGGCCACGCCTTTGATGCCGTATATCAAAAGCTGCTGCAGGGAAAGAATGTCGGCATCGATATCCGGGTCGGATTTAACCCCGACCTTTTCCCCTTGTTCCACAAGGGCTTCCCGGCCGGCTGCCGGCGTGAAATCGGCGGGTCCCCTGTCAAAGTCTGTTTTTCCGCCGGCTGCAGAGACGTTTGCCTTGAGTTCATCTCTGTATTTGACGGTATTATGGATGAGCTCCACGAATCGATCCGGGTCGAAATCGACGTTGGTCAGCGTGGAAAAAATGGCTTCACAGGTAAAATGGTCCACGGATGTATCCCTGATGCCGACGTTTCGAGCCTCTGCCGCCACTTGGGCCAGCCCCTTTACCGCATAAATCAAAAGATCCTGAAGGGCGGCGACATCCGGCTGTTTTCCGCAGACACCGATTTTCGTACACCCCTCGCCTTTTGCCGTTTGTTCACATTGAAAACAAAACATAGTTGGCCTCCTTTATTTTATTTGAATGGTTTTAAAAAAGTGTGCATGGTAACCATGTAGACATTATTTCGTCGTCTTTTGAATCCCATCTTATACAAAGGACAGATCGAGTGCCTTGACTTAAGTCAAAAAACCGTGATATTTTTTAAAAAAAGAAAAAAACAATGGACAAAATTCTTCAGATTATTTCAGATGCGCCTCTCTTCAATGGTTTGCCGGATGAGCAGTTGAACGACGTCAGACAGATTGCGGTGGATCGGTTCTACGACAAGGGCAGAACGATTTTTTTAGAAGGCGATCCCTGCGACGGTTTTTATATCATTGCCGACGGCAGGCTAAAAATCTATAAACTCTCATTTGACGGTAAAGAACAAATTCTTCATATCTATGGACCCGGCAATCCTTTTGGCGAAGTGCCTGTTTTTGCCGGCAAAAAATTTCCAGCCAATGCCCAGACCCTTCTCAAGAGCCACCTTCTTTTTTTCCCAAGGACGGCGTTTATCGACCTGATATCCAGAAATCCCTCCCTTGCGCTGAACATGCTGGCCGTACTTTCCATGCGACTGCGGCAGTTCACCGTGCAAATCGAAAATTTATCCTTAAAAGAAGTTCCGGGACGCCTGGCCTCTTACCTGCTTTATCTGGCAAAAGAACAGGGTCGAACCGATACGGTGGCATTAACGATTTCAAAGGGCCAACTGGCCAGCCTTCTGGGTACCATCCCCGAAACCCTCTCGCGAATTCTGGCTAAAATGGCGAAGCAGGGATTGGTCGAAACCAGCGGCCGGAATCTAAAACTATTGGATATCGACGGGCTGGAAGATTTGGCCGCACAAGGGAAACTTCAGTAGAAGTAGTTTCAAAACCTCCCCTCTGGCTTAATTTCTGTGTTAGACTGAGACGGTCAATCCTCGAAATATTCCCGATATTCCTGCAGTTAACCGCCTCAGTCCGCCTTGACCCTAAACCCGATTGAAGGTTTTGAAACCACTTCTAATCAACCACCATGGACTTTGCGGTCAGGATTTGTCCCCATATTTTTCGGACTGTTTGCGGAGTACTTCGTTGGCCCACCCCATAGCAGCAATCATGTTCGGAAATCCGGTGGTGGTCAAGGACAATAAGACCACATGGATGATTTCTTCGGGGGTTGCGCCGGACGCCAGTGCTTTTCTGATGGACGACATGACAGCGCCTCTGGAGTTGGCGCCGATGGCAATACCCAGTTTAACCAGGTCCTGGCATTTTTCGTTTAAGGGCCCTTCTTTCCGGCATGATTTGCCCAGTTGCTGATAATCTTCAAATATTTTTGGGAATTTTTTTTTGAAGTCTTCATAGGTTTTCGGTAAATACATAAGGCCTCCTTATCTTCAATCATCAATCTAAAAAGAATCGCCATTTGCAGAACATATCCTGCGGATGCGGGTCCGGCGGCGCAAAGAGACATTCCACACGGATCCGGTCATCGATCACGCGGGCAAAGCTTGTAAATTCTTTTCGATGCATTTCCTTGCACACGTATTCACCCAAACCTCGCTTGAGTCTGGCTTCCTGGGTGGGGCAGGAAGGAACGGAGATGATCACCTCATGGTCGGATGTTTGAATCCGGTATCCTACGAGAATGCACCAGGGGAATAGTTTCTGGGCACGGACAAATCCTTTGAGCCCCTTGTCGCGAATCTGAAATTTTTCCGCCAAGTCCTTTGCCGCCATCGCCGAGACACGATCCCAGACCTTTTCGTTGATGCGTTCGGCCGTCTTTCGGTCAAATTCTTCGGTGATGTAGATAAACCAGAATGCATCCACAACGCGGTAGTGCCAAAGAAGAAATTCCAGATATTTTTTCAGTTCCGCTTTCGTCATTTTTTCAAAAATTTCCGTGTCCACATCCAATCTCCTTTCTTTAGCGCTCGTTTAAATTAAATTTTAAATCCGTAACGTTGAGATCGTATTTTTACATGGCGGACCAGATTTTCTCCTCTCTATCATCTGTAAAGATCAGATTCGGTTGGCCGTCTTCATCAAAATCGATCAATGCGCTTCCTTTAGGACCGATCAGTTTCAATGCCGGAGTGTTTTTCAATACATCGAGCCGTACACAGGGGCTTTGATCTTCATTAAAGACCGTCACCAAGGCGTTGGCGGTGCCTGTCGAAATCGAAACACGCTGCCTTCCCTGATCGTCGATGAGGCTGAAAGATTGAACGATCACTTCTTTCGCATTCACTCTGGCGGAACGGAGTTCATATTCCAATTGTCTGATGCGTGCGACAACAACGCCCGCGCCGATGATAATCGCCAGGGGCAACGCCATCGTCCTTGTTTCGACGCTCAGCTTTTCATAATAACCACCCGCCAATACCAATAACAACACGAGTATAAAAGGCTTTTTCCAGTCTTTTTTTCGGGCCATGAAAAATTATCCTCCTTTTTGTTTCTGTTTTCAGGTAAAGTAGAGAAACAGGTGATCGCAACAATTTGAATAGATAAGCAATGTTACTTTATATGGAATATAGAGTCAAATTTATTGGATTTGAAATAAGGACAATCAGGTTTTCCGGTTGGAATTGTTTTACAGATACTCCAAAATGATGTACGCTGATGAGATGTGAATTTCCCGGATGTGCTTCGAATACGTAATGGAAATGACCGGACATTTCGGCAAACATGTGAAACAGGGGATCATATCAGGGTACAACCCTTCTGTTTGTTCGGAAGGAAGACATGGTTAAATTAAAACTCAAATCGAGCCAGTGGATTGTCGATGAAAATGACAATATGATCATCGGTGAAGGGAGAATGAAAATTCTCGAGCATGTCGAAAATACAGGTTCCATCAATCAGGCTGCAAAAATGATGAAAATGTCCTACAAAGCGGTTTGGAGCAAGATAAAGTACACGGAAAAACATTTAAATACCAAAATCGTTCATTCGGACAGGAAAATGGGAACCCGGCTGACCGGAGAAGGTAAAAATTTACTGGAAAAGTATAGAGCCCTAAAGAAAAAATGCCTGATGGCGGATGATAAGATATTTAAAGATATTTTTACCCAAACATGATGAAAAAACCAGAAAAAAAAACAACCCCGCCGGTGGTCGCGGTCATCGGCCATTCAGGGTCCGGTAAAACGACGTTTTTAGAAAAATTAATCCCCGAACTGACGCTCCGGGGATTAAAGGTCGGCAGCATCAAACATGATGTTCACGGTTTCGAGATGGACAAACCCGGAAAAGACAGTTGGCGCCATAAACACGCCGGCACATCGACCACCATTATTTCATCACCCTATCAAATCGGTATAGTAATGGATGTTGAATACGATCACCAGCCGGATGAATTGTTACCCCTTTTTAACGGGGTGGATATTATCTTGACCGAAGGGTATAAGCGAAGCAGCATACCGAAACTGGAAATTTTTAGAGTCGAGACGACGCCGGAACCTTTGTGCAAAAACGATGAGAATCTGATGGCGCTCATCACCGATGCGAATATCGATTTCAATGTTCCTGTATTTTCCACGAAGGCCGTTAAAAAGGTGGCTGATTTCTTGATCAAACAGTTCAACCTTCTCCCTGCCGCGACAATATAAAAAATACCTGGATTGCTCAAATATATCAGCCTGTTGTTATATAATTTTTTTATTGAAAGGTGGTGTCATAGGCAAATGGAAAAACACCATGTATTGTTTCTGCCTCACAACGTTGAGATCCTTGTTGAAAAAGGTGAAAACCTGATCCGCGCGGCCATCCAGGCAGGGGTGCATATAAATGCATCCTGCGGCGGAGAAGGGGTGTGCGGGAAGTGTCGCGTGATTATCGAAGATGGAAATGTTGACGGCGGCGTCACGGAAAAATTGGATAGAGAAGACATTGAAAAAGGATATCGACAGGCCTGTCTCTCCAGTGTTTTAACTGATCTTGTGGTTCGCATCCCCATCGAGTCGGAAGTAGATGCCGGCGTGCTCAATTTACAGCAAATGCCGCGAAAAACAGCCCGCATATGGGAGATGAATCTCGACGACCTTAAAGATAAAGGCCTGTTCATGCCTCCGGTGGAAAAGAAATATCTTGAGCTTCCGGAACCGACCGCCCAAGACAACCTTCCAGATGTCACCCGGCTGGTTTCTTTTTTAAAAGCGACACACGATGAGCATCGTCTGGTGGTTGAGCTTCCGGTGATCCGGAAAATTTCAGATGTATTAAGACAGAGCCATTTCACAGTAACGGCCACGCTTGCCCGGCCGGTGCAATCCGGAAGAAAGACGCAGATCATACACATCCAGCCGGGAGATACCACCAGCCGCAACTATGCCATTGCCGTGGATATCGGGACGACAACCGTTTATGCGCAAGTGATCGATCTTATAACGGGAGATGTTTTGGCTCAGTTCGGAGACTATAACGGACAAATCAGTTATGGCGAAGATGTCATCAGCAGAATTATCTATACCGGCAAACCGGGCGGTCTTGACAAGCTTCATGAAGTGGTCATCGCCACCATCAACAAACTCATAAAAAAAGTGGTCAAAAAGGCACGAATCGATCCCGACGAAATTTCCGCAATCACCATGGCCGGAAACACAACCATGACACAACTTGCGCTGAAGGTGAATCCCAAGTACATACGGCTTTCACCGTATGTGCCTGCTTCAACACTCTATCCGCCGATAAAAGCGGTCGATCTGGGCCTTTCTCTGGGGGACCACGTCACCGCCCTGGTGTATCCGGCGATTTCCAGTTATGTGGGTGGCGATATCGTAGCCGGTGTCATGGGATCCGGAATGTATCGAGCCGAAGAGTTGACGCTTTTTATGGATATCGGTACCAATGCCGAAATTGTCATCGGTAACAAAGATTGGTTGGCCTGTGCCTCCTGCTCAGCAGGCCCTGCATTTGAAGGCGGGGGGATTAAGTTCGGGATGCGGGCCGCCAAAGGGGCCATTGAGGATTTTTCATTGGATCCCGTGTCGTTGGAGCCCATGAATATTACCATCGGCAATGTCAGACCCAAAGGGATTTGCGGTTCCGGGCTCATCACCATTGCGGCCACCATGTTTGAAATGGGGGTCATTGATAACCAAGGAAAATTCAACCGCGACTTAAATACATCCCGCATCCGGGAAACCGACGGCATTTACGAATATGTTCTGGCATGGAAACATGAGACGCAAATCGATCGAGACATTGCCCTTACGGAGCCGGACCTTGATAATCTCATAAGAGCCAAAGGGGCCATCTTCAGCGGTTGTGTGACCCTGCTCGAAGAAGTGGGGCTGCGGATGCAGGACATCGACCGGATTTTTCTGGCAGGCGGGTTCGGCAGTTACGTGGATCTGGAAAAAGCGATGGTCATCGGTCTTTTACCGGAAATTGATCCACACCGGGTTCGTTTTATCGGCAATGGATCGTTAATGGGGGCAAAGATGAGTTGTCTGACTAACCGGATCAGAAAGGACGTTGTGGCGGTCACCAAACGAATGACGAATTTCGAACTATCGGAAACCCGCTCTTTTATGGCTAATTATGTGGCCGCTCTTTTTCTGCCGCATACTGATATGGATCAGTTCCCGAAGTTAAAAGCGCGCCTGGAAAACCGAAGCAATATGCAAAAAGTCCTTGGGAAAAACGGACATGCACCCCCGACCCGATAAGTCCGTTCATACTTGGAGAACTTTTTCAAAGCGCTCACGGAAGACAAACGATGCCTACCGGTAAACCAGCTTGGGCGTTTCCATGATGACCCGGGTATCTTGAGGCACCGATTGGGTAATCCAGACATTTCCGCCAATGACGGAACGTGCGCCGATGACGGTATCGCCCCCCAGAATCGTTGCGCCCGAGTAGACAATGACATCATCCTCGATGGTGGGATGACGCTTCTTTCCCCTCAGCCGTTCCCCGGCATCTTTTGGGAGCGATAGGGCACCGAGGGTTACCCCTTGATAGATTCGGACGTTTTTACCGATAACGGTGGTTTCGCCGATGACCACGCCGGTCCCATGATCGATCACAAAACTTTCTCCGATATCGGCTCCGGGATGGATGTCGATACCGGTCAAGCTATGTGCATGTTCCGTCATGATTCGGGGCAAGAGCGGAACCTTGAGTTTAAAGAGTTGATGCGCTGCCCGGAATACACTCATGGCAAAGATGCCGGGATAGCTGAAAATGATTTCATCGTAACTTTTGGCTGCGGGATCACCTTCATATACCGCCCGAACATCCGTTGCCAGCGTTTTTCGAATGGAAGGAATCGATTCGAGGAACGTTAGGGCCATCTTTTGTCCTTGTTCATCACATTCGGTGCAGGGTAGATCGTATCTGAAACAATCGTGCCGAATGCTGTGGGCGATTTGAACCGACAGCATATCAAATAAAACCGAAACCGCCTGTCCCATGTAATATTTTAGATTGACCGGATCGATTTTTTCACGCGCAAAATAGCCCGGGAAAAGGATTTCCCTCATTTTATGTATGATATCGACAACATAACCTTCGGAAGGGATCGGTTCGTAGTCGATATGAGTGAAACTTTCTTCATCGTAGCAACTGCCGATAATGCTTTCCGCAACATCGGGAAGCTGCTGTTTAAACCGGCTTAAAGATTCCGCATCGATTCGGCAGGATGGATCTTGTTTTTTGATATCGTATTTCATCGGACGTTCTCCAAACTGGCGCGTTGTGATTGTTATACCGGCCCGTTGGCGCCGGGACGGCGCTTGAGGGCAAAGACTGTTCGGGTCGTTTTCGGATGAAACATAAAAGTGTTTCGCAAATATTTACTTGTTTACTACGATGTGGTATTGTTTGTCAACGCAAGAAAAGAGCCCGCGGACTGAAAATGAATCTCACCATCACCGTATGAACGCAAAAAGAACTTGACGTCATCATTCGTTGTGTATAATAGGCTCAGATTTTTAAGTTGAACATATTAATTTAAAAGGAAACGAATATGCAGTTGCATTATTTCCAGCATGTACCCTTTGAAGGTCTCGGGAGCATCGAACCGTGGGCCATAGATATGGCCCATGAAATCACTTCGACGCGGCTTTTTGCCGGAGACCCTTTTCCGAATTTGGACGATATCGACATGCTTATTGTCATGGGGGGGCCCATGGGCATTTATGATGAAGATAAATATCCATGGCTTTTTAAGGAAAAAAAATATATCGACGAGGCCATTGTAAACGGAAAGATCGTGCTTGGAATTTGCCTCGGTGCTCAATTGGTTGCTGATGTGCTTGGCGCCAAGGTATACCCCAACACATACAAAGAAATCGGATGGTTTCCGATCCAAAAAACTTCTGATACCGCCAAAACGCGGATTGCGGATTTTCTTCCCGAACGAATCGAAGCGTTTCACTGGCACGGGGATATGTTCGATATCCCTTTGGGTGCGGTCCATATCGCAAAAAGCGCTGCTTGTGAGAATCAAGGATTTATCTATGACGACCAGGTTATTGCATTGCAGTTTCACCTGGAAACCTTAGAACAAAGCGCGAAAGATTTAATCGCCCATTGTGGAGACGACCTTACCGAAGGTCCTTTCATCCAATCACCGGAAGCGATGTTGACGGAACCGTCGCGCTTTAGAAAAATCAATGCGTTAATGGTCGAACTCCTCAATCACTTGGCTTATATATCTTCAACATCTGTCTCTGGCGACAGCTTTGGAATTCGAACCTTGGAGCAAGTCCGGCGACTGAAATAGAATCATCTCATAACAGATACTTAACGATCAAAAATCCGGCTACCAGAAGCACCGTGAATGCCGTGGCGAGAATGTTGAAGTATTTGTCGATAAAGGCTTGAATGCTCGGGCCGAAAATGTAAATAAGCCCGCCGACAATAAAAAAACGCGCGGATCGAGACACCAAAGAAGCCAGGACAAATACGGAAAAGTTAATTTTAAAAGCCCCTGCGGCGATGGTAAAGACTTTGTAGGGTATCGGCGTAAAACCCGCTATGCCGACGGCCCATGCGTCGTATCTATTATAAAGAACTTCAATATATGCAACCTTTTGGGTGAGGCCGTAAAAATCGACGATGCGAGTGCCGAGGGACGTCATAAACTGCCATCCGATAAAATAGCCGAAACATCCCCCCAAGACAGATCCCGCGGAACAGATCAAGGCATATTTCAGAGACTTTTTTGGGATGGAAACAGCCAATGCGATGAGAAGAATATCCGGGGGTATGGGGAAAAAAGAGGCTTCGCTGAAAGCCAAAATAAACAACGCCCATGCCCCGTAAGGCGTTTCAGCCCAGTGCAGTACCCAGTCGTATAATCGCCTTAACATGATTTAGCTTCTCCATCCATATTCACCCACAAGTTTGACAAATCTGCACCCTCCTAAATTCGTTTTATGAATGCCATTCTCATCCTTGTAAAGTTTTATAAGTTCTTGGGAGTATTGATCCCCCACGGGGATGACCAAACGCCCGCCGACAGCCAGTTGCCTGACCAGAGGCGTGGGAATACTCGGAGAACCGGCCGTCACAATGATCCCGTCAAATGGGCTTTCATCCTTCCATCCCGAAGTGCCGTCTGAATATTTCGTGACGATATTGTGATACTGGAGCTTGTCAAAAAGCTTTCGGGTTTTGATATAAAGCGGGTATATTTTTTCAATGGTATAAACGCGAAATACAATTTCCGCTAAAATGGCAGCCTGGTATCCGGATCCTGTTCCGATTTCAAGAATCCTGTCGTCTTTTCCGGGTTGCAGCGCCTGGGTCATCTCTGCCACGATATAGGGCTGGGAGATGGTCTGCTGTTCGCCGATGGGAAGCGGAAAATCGCCGTATGCCTGATCTCTTAAGGCGTCGCCGACAAAGAGATGCCGGGGAACCTTGAGCATGGCAGCCAGAACGTAAGGGTCTGTGACACCGCGAGCTTCAATCTGTCTTCTGACCATTTCTTCTCGTTGGCGGGTGTATTTAATGGCGTTTTCGTTCAAACGCTTTATCCTTTAACCGGGTGAAATGAATTGAAAATCGGGGGAGTGTTCTGCGCATTAAAATTTGTTCCAAAATCGTAAACAATAAAAAGGTTTCAACTGCCCGTTAACGCGTATATTCATCCAGTGTGATAATATACGGATTTTCTATCAAAACAGAATAGTTACGTCAAGAAATTAGAATTCAAAAGCAATGTTTTATGAAATATCCGTTTTTTTATGCTCGGTTGTATTATCGGATATTTAAAAGTATTCATTAACACTTGAATAATATTGCTCAAATAAAGAACTTGATTTTTTATCTTCATATAACATAATCTGATTCATTCGCGTATGTGCCTATATTGATCAATGCGCTATAAAATTTAAGATGTTAGCGCTGAATAATGACATTTTACCCGTATTCAGAATCGGCAGATAGGATCAAATTTCCCCATGGAAAGTGTCCGACGTTTGAAATTGTGCGTGTTGCTTCTGCTGTTCCTTATTGCGCTCGGTGTAACAGGGTATATGGCCATTGAACAGTGGGATTTTTTAGACGCCCTGTACATGACCGTAACAACGCTCACCACCGTCGGATATGGTGAAGTTCATAAATTGAGCGACAGCGGTCGGGTATTCACGATATTCTTTATTATTATCGGCGTAATCTATTTTTTGTATATTGCCGGTGCAATTGTCCAGTTTATGGTGGAAGGCCAAATCAGGGCCATTTTGGGGAGGAGAAGCTTGGATAAAAAAATCAGTCGATTAAAAAATCACTACATTGTTTGCGGCTATGGTCGAATCGGAAGAATTCTTTGTAAAATGTTGGCGAGAAAGCCGGTTGACGTTGTTGTCATCGAGAATGACGCTGAGCTGATTCCGCTCATGAATGACGAAAAAATTCTCTATGTGTCCGGCGACGCCTCGGATGAAGCCAACTTGATAAAAGCCGGTATCAAACGTGCGAGCGGACTGGTGGCCGCCCTGGCCAGGGATGCGGATAATGTATTTTTGGTGCTGACCGCCAGACAACTCAATCCGGATATTTTTATTATGGCCAGAACGACACAAAACGAATCAAAGCCCAAATTAATGGCGGCAGGCGCCAACAGGGTGGAATCACCCTATGATATGGGGGCGGTCAGTATGGCCCAGCGGATTGTTCGTCCGACCGTGACCTACTTTCTGGATCAAGCGCTTGCATATGAGCCGGAGAGCATACAAATGGAAGAAATTCCGGTATCGCCATCTTCCAGCCTGATCAATGTGATGTTGAGAGATTCGGGAATCCGGCAGCAGTTTAATCTGATCATTGTTGCGATCAAAAAATCGGATGGCAGCATGTTGTTTAATCCGTCCTTTGAGACGGTCATCGAAAGCGGTGATACGGTGATTGCCGTGGGAATGGCGAAAAATCTTCAGAAACTGGAAAAGGTACTGAATTCGGCATAAGGATGGCCATATCCGTAATTAATCTTTGAAAAAAATACCAGTAACGGAAAATGAATAATACCGCATCGAGCTTTAATGGGATGCGGGTTATATTTTGTATATGATTCTTTTTTCAGTAATGATGATATCCACATACTTGTCATGCGCCTCCATTTGCACCTGAGGCAGGATTTGTTCTTCAAACGTCAGCGCGACCTTTCTTGCGGTAATCGGCAGAGTTGGAATAAGCCGGTCGTAATTTCCACTCCCGGAACCGATCCTTCCTCCTTTTTCATCAAACGCAAATCCAGGAATGATGGCAATATCGATGCATTCAATGGGAACAACGTTGCAGCGGCCCGGGTCCGGTTCTAAAAAATGTCCGGCGGCCGGCTTTAAGTCCGTCTCAAGATTATCCAGTTTAAACAGTGTTGCTTCGTTTTTTGTTGTATCAAAGGAAGGAAGAATAACGATTTTTTTGAAACTTAAACATTTTTTGATGATGTTCATGCTATTCACTTCGCAGTCTCGATTCAAATAAAGCAAAACAATGTTCGCTTCCAAAAAATTAGCGAATTCGAAGAGTCGTTTTTCAATTTTATGAGTTTTCTGTCTGATCTCTTTTTCAGATAGCGCGGCCAGTGCTTTTGAAATGCTGCGACGAACCTCATCTTTTGTTTGCCGGGTTTCTTCCATATATATTCTCTCCTGCGAAAATATTTTGAAATAAATTTATAATATACAATATTGACGGATAATGTCAACTCGCAATAATCATTGACTATATGGCATGTGAATGGTACCATCCCAACACTTTTTAAAGCATGGGTAATGGCTTAAAAAAAAAATTGAGAATGAGATGCAAACCGAAAACTTTTTTCGCGGCTAAAACCCGAATTCTATCTGAGAATATCATGTTTTTTAAAAGAATTAGGGGCTGATATGTTGGAAATCAAATTTGTAAGACAACATTTAGACGAGATTGAAAAAGCACTTGAAAACAGAGGAGATTCAATAAATCTGGAAACGTTTAAACGTTATGATGACGAACGAAAATCTTTGCTGCTTGAGATAGAGGCGTTGAGGCATCAAAGAAATGTCGTTTCCGAACAGATTGCGGCCATGAAAAAAAATAAAGAAAATGCAGACGATCTTATGGCCCAGATGCGTGATGTCGGCGGCAGAATCAAAACCCTGGATCGCGATTTGACCGAAAACGAAGAAAAGATCGATCATATCCTCTTTGAGATACCCAACCTGCCCCATCCGTCGGTTCCCGTCGGCAAAGACAGCTCTGAAAATCCCATCATCAAAAAGGTAGGCGATCCCCCTGCCTTTGATTTTGACCCGGCGCCGCACTGGACGATTGGGGAAAACTTGAAAGTTTTGGATTTTGAAACCGCGGCTAAAATTACCGGCGCGCGATTTCCCCTCTATTTGGGCGCCGGCGCGCGGTTAGAGAGAGCGCTCATTAATTTTATGCTTGATATTCACACGACGCGGCATGGTTATAAAGAAATCCTTCCCCCTTTCATCGTAAACCGGAACAGTATGACCGGTACCGGCCAGCTGCCCAAATTCGAGGAAGATCTTTTTAAGCTTCAAGGATGGGATTATTTTTTGGTGCCCACGGCCGAAGTCCCCGTAACCAACATTCATAAGGGGGAAATTCTGGACGAAGACGTTCTGCCGATTTACTATACGGCCTATACGCCGTGTTTTCGTTCGGAAGCGGGTTCTTATGGAAAAGATACCCGGGGCTTGATCAGACAGCACCAGTTTAACAAGGTCGAACTGGTTAAATTTGCCAAGCCCGAGGCCTCTTATGATGAACTCGAATCTTTGTTAACCCATGCGGAAGCGATTTTAAAGCTCCTCGGGCTTCCTTACCAGGTGGTCATTCTATGTACCGGAGATCTTGGCTTTTCAGCGGCAAAAACCTACGATATCGAAGTGTGGATGCCGGCCCAGGGCGTTTACAGAGAGATTTCATCCTGCAGCAATTTTGAAAGTTTTCAGGCAAGACGCGCCAATATCAGATTCAAGAGAAAGGGGAAAAAAGGGACGGAACTGGTGCACACCCTCAATGGGTCCGGGCTCGCAGTCGGGCGAACCGTGGCCGCATTGCTCGAAAATTACCAGCAGGCCGATGGATCTGTTCTTATTCCTGAAGCATTAGGACCCTATATGGGTGGATTGGAGAAAATAACCGCATGAAACCCCAAGATTTCCCAAAGGAAATAAAACCCTTTATACTTCCGAGCCACGACAGTGATTTGATGTATCGATGCCTTGGATGCGGCCACTGGTTCGGCATTAATAAATTATTGTACACCTGCCCGGATTGCGGACAGGTGCTTTTGATTTATGACAACAATTTTGAGCAGCTAAAAAAAACGCCTGCAGATGTATGGCGAAAAACCTTTGATTATCGAAAGATGCTAACGATCCCGGCGATCGAGGGGATATATCTTTATCATGAATTCATCGGACCAGTGATTCCGCTGGACAGCATTGTATATTTGGGAGAAGGTCATACCCCAGTTGTTGAAGCAAACCTGTTTTTGCAAAAAAAAGCGGGTCTCAAATTCTATTTTAAAAATGACGGTCAAAATCCCTCCGCTTCCTTTAAAGACCGGGGAATGGCCAGTGCGTTGAGCTACATCAACTATTTGGTTCAAGAAGGTCATATTTCAGATGTATTGGCCGTATGTGCCTCCACCGGAGACACTTCTGCTTCCGCTGCCTTATATGCCGCCTTTTTGCAGCCGAAGGTCAAATCAGCGGTACTGCTTCCCCACAAAAAAGTAACGCCTCAGCAACTTGCGCAACCTTTGGGAAGCGGGGCATCTGTGTTTGAGATCCCGGGTGTTTTTGATGACTGTATGAAAGTGGTTGAAGCGCTCTCCGAAAATTATAATGTCGCACTGCTCAATTCTAAAAATGCATGGCGGATACTGGGACAGGAGTCTTATTCATATGAGATTGCGCAGGCGTTCGAATATGACATGGAAAATCGGGTGGTCGTTGTCCCCATTGGCAATGCGGGAAATATTACCGCTGTAATGAGCGGGTTTTTAAAATTTTATGAAACCGGCATCATCACCTGTTTGCCAAAAATCCTGGGGGTTCAATCGGAGCATGCCAACCCGGTCTACCGGTATTATCTTGAGCCGGATGCAGCAAAACGAAAATTTACGCCCGTCGTTGTCAAACCCAGTGTTGCGCAAGCAGCGATGATTGGAAACCCGGTTTCAATGCCGAGGGTGATCCACTTGGTTGACTTGTATAACCGCATGTCCGGGAAGCAGAATGTTTTCTTTATTGAAGTCACCGAACAATCGATTATGGACTGGGAGCTTTTGGCCAACAGAAACGGACATATTGCATGCACGCACGGTGGTGAATCTCTTGCAGGTTTGGTTGCGGCCCGAAAACAAAAAATTGTCGAGGAAAAAGATATCGCCGTGGTTGATTCGACGGCCCATGCTATCAAGTTTTCAGGGTTTCAGGAAAAATATTTTGAGAACAATTTTGAAGCGGAATTCGAAGTTTCTCCGGATCCTGCATTGATCAACGCGCCATTTTATGTTCATCCAGAGGGCTTGGCCAAGGTTCCTTCACCGGGCAAACCGCTGGATGGCGAAGATTTCGATCGGTTCGTAAACGAGACATCCAGGGATATCGCAAAACGTCTGGGGCTTAAAAAGGTTTTTAAGGCATGAAAACGCGAAGGTCATTTCGGGCATTTATTTTTTTTATATGGATCACTTTGATATTTTTAATGGCCTGTTCCCCGGCTTCCGCGGCATTTTACTATAAGAGCTACGTGGTGCGGTACGACCGCGGGTGGAATATATTGTGCGAACCGTATATCGTCCAAAAAGACGACTGGGTTTTCAAACTCTTTCGACAAAAAGGCGAAATTTCCCACAGCGATTTTCCGGAATTTTTGAGGATATTTGCACGATTAAATCCACACATACAAAACATAGACCACATCCGACCCGGCCAGCACATCCTCATTCCCTTGAAGAAAGTCGATGAAGACATCCTTTCAGAGGAATCTTCAGGCGTTGTTACGATTCCATATTTCAGCGCCAAAGACTTACCTGAAACAAACCCAAAAGAGGCAACAAGCTATCGCATTAAAAGCGGAGATTGCGTATCGGTCCTGATAGCCAATAGATATGGAAAATACGGCACGGAATCCTATCAGGCCGGCGAAGAATTGTTCAGAAAACTGAATCCGCAAATTAAAAATCTGAATCTTATTTATGCCGGGCAAAAGATCCGATTACCGAACCCGCATACAGACATCCCCTCCCCGTCGCGGTCTTCCGACGACAGTGCCGTACCCCATGAAACTCCGGCAAGTGAGGGCAGCGTCGCGGTATCCGATACAAAAACATCACCGGCTTCCGTGCAGAAAGTCGGCGAGAAACCGACGGATTCTACGCTGTCCGATGTTGCATCGATATTGGATGCAGAGCTTTTTAATAAAGGTGACTATTACCTTCCCAGACACGGGCAGGAAGATTTTAAGATTGATCTTTCCCGGACCCCCTTCATAAAGCTTGATAACGACACACGAATCTTTTTTTTCAAGAACGATGATAATCCGGAACCCGCGATGAAAACGATCAAAACCTTTTGGAAAGATGCGCGCGTCGTAACCATCGCTCCCGGTGATTCAACGGGAAAGATTTTAGCAGCGGTTTTTGGAAAATTTGAATCGGGCGTTTTAAAACGCAGGCTTAATTTTTCGGATCATGGCGTGGATGTTGAGGTCCGGGGAAAATGGATCATAGAAAAATCCCGTGCAATGGGAGAACCTGAACGGTACCTTTGCATCAGCCTTATTCATAATGGTGAAGAACAAACACCAGAGCCCATCGTTCGGTATCTGGATCAAAACAACATCGTCATCAAAGATATCATCATGGGCAAAAACCACGGCCCACCGAAAGAAAAGGCCTTCCCGCTCATCAATGTCGGCGGGCCTCTGGACGTCGTGGTCAATGCCGATCGCAAGACATTTGTAAAGAATCTTCTCGTTGCCGTGGGATGTCGATATATACCCGATAAGCCGATCACATTTCAATATGCGGGTGTCCAAATCCAAGGGGCGTCAAATCTGGTTTCCGGCAAAGACGGAAAGACATTTTTAATCGATTTCGGAGATTTTTACGGGGATGCGGTTCAGGCCATCGAAAAGAGCGGCTATTCCATTATACAGATAAAAGACAATGACACTTTAGACGATATCATACAAAAGCTATTCAGCGCCATGAATGTTTCCTATACAAAAAATCCCGCGTTTTTGGCAGCAAAAAGACCTGCTGCCGATAATACAAAACTGACCATCCAGGGTTTTTTAACGGAGCACCAGGATACACCGGCAACGTTGATCTCGCTTGCACCGCTAAATCACGAGGTCATTCGATATTTGACCGATAACAATATCAGAATCATTCGAATCAAATTTCAAGGGAAAAAAAATGAGTAGACATTTGTTGGCGCGGGCTATTTTAGTCGTTGCGCTGTTGGGCATTTGGTCGTGTGCGCCGAATCTCGCGGTTCAAAAAAAACAGGAAGAGGCTTCCAGAAATCTCGGGGAAGCATATTATCAGCGCGGAAATTATACTGCGGCGTTGAGAGAGTTTCTAAAGGCCGAGTCCCTTTACGCGGACGATCCTTTTCTTCAAAACGATCTCGGGCTGGCTTATAAAGCCAAAAAACAACCGGATCTTGCCATCAAGCATTTTAACAAGGCCCTTAAGCTCAAGCCGGATTATGCACCGGCTATAAATAATTTGGGGACGGCCTATCTTGAAAAAGGCGACTGGGATACCGCCATAACGTATTTCAAATCGGTTTCAAAAAACCTGCTCTACACCACGCCACATTTGCCCCTGGCCAATCTGGGATGGGCGTACTACAATAAAAAAGAATATCATCTTGCGGTAAAATACTACCGTGAAGCCCTTGATTTAAAACCTAAATTTATCGTCGCCATGCGCGGTCTCGGCCTGACGTATATGGCCATGGGAAAGCTCGATGCCGCTGCCGAAATACTCGAAAGCGCCGTGAAGGATTATCCGGATGCCGACCTTTTATATATAGATCTCGGCAAGCTCTACACTGAATCAGGCGAAGAAGAAAAAGCGCTGGCAGCCTATCAAAAAGTGATCGAACTCGCACCCGGCAGTGAATTGGCCGCAAAGGCGAGCCAGGCGATTCAAGACATAAAAAGGTACCGTTATTGACCGGCGCCAGCAGGTGAGTGCGAACTGACAAGATCGGCCTGTTGGAGCTGAACCACCCTGGGTGTGATAAATATCAACAGTTCATCGGTCTGGTTTTCTTTGGAGTCTGTTTTAAAGAGCCAACCGAGAACCGGGATTTTTCTTAAATACGGAAGCCCTTTTTCGTTTAAATCCTTCCTTGTTTTTCGAATTCCGCCGATCACAATGGTATCGCCGTCATTCACCAGCAGTTCGGTGTAGGCTTCCTTGGTGGTGAAGGATATCTGATTATTGATAACAGCGCCGATTTCGTTGTTTTTGACAACGACTTTCATGGTTACCCGGTCATCGGGGGTAATATGGGGTGTCACTTCCAGTTCAAGGGCGATGTCTTTGAACTCGGTGGTGGTATTTCCGTCCGCATCCAGCTTGTTGTACGGATAGGCCAAACCCTGTTTGATTTTGGCCGGTTTGTTGTCGAGGGTTAAGATTTTCGGAGCGGAAATGATTTTGACGTTTCCTTCGGATTCCGATGCTGACAGCTTTGCATCGATGATCTTGAATGTATTCCCCGCCACCCGCGAAAATGAAATTCCGATGGCGCCGAGGCTGCTGGACGGCGGGTTTGTTGCACTCATATCATATCCCAGGGTTCCTCCCAAACTGCCATCTGTTCGGGTTCCGGTGATTGACCATTGGGTGCCGATTTCCCTGGAAAAGGTATCCGTGGCTTCAACGATCCGGGCTTCGATCATGACCTGGGGTGTCACCTTGTCGATCTTTTTGACGATTTGCTTGGCTTCCCTAATTTTTTCCGGAATGTCCGTTATGATAATTTGGTTGTTTCGGGCATCGACGGTGACATTGCCCCGTCCTTTGGTCACGGTGATATGGGGTAACACGTCACTTTTTGCGTTGGCATAATTGATGGGTATGTATGCCGTTGTCATCGGTTCAAGGGTTTTTTTCTGTTGTTCCAGCTTTTGCTTTGCGGCGAGGGTCGCCTGTCTTTCCTCTTGTTCGGCTCTTAGTGTTTTAAGGGTGGCGATTCGGATGATATCGCCTTCGTAAACCATTCCGAGTCCATTCATTCTCAAAACCAGATCAAGCACTTGATCCCATGGAACCGGCTTTTCAAAGCTTAACGTCACTTTTCCGGTTACGTCTTTGTCGATGGCGAAGTTCTTTCCGCTGACATCCATTAAAATACGAAATACGTTTTTGATGTCTGTTTCGTAAAAATTGAGAGCGATTTTTTCGCCGGAAAATTTTCCGGTTTTGACAAACATTTTTTTCTGTTCAACGGTTTCCGCCCCTTCTAAGGGCTTTGCTTCTGTAATCGTCCGGGACAGCACTTTTTCCCATGGCGGAAGGTTGGCTTTATCTAAAGGTTTTGGCGGAATCGTGGATGCGGCAAAATGGAACAGGATCAGATTGTCGGTATGTTCGATATAATATGGGACCGACTGTCGGAGCTCGATAATAAATCCCGCCTTGTCCTTCATGGCGGATGTCTGAAACGGTATGATTCGGTTGATGGCGCTTCGAAAGCGCGTTGTGATCAAGGGCCGCTGCCGGTAATCTGGAAGCTTTGAATGATAAAGATAAAGCAACAATTTTTTGTCATTGATTTTTTCAAGTTTGTATTTTGCGGGAATGGTGGTTCCGATAATAATGGTCGATTTACCGCCTTTTTCGCTGGAAAAGTCAATACGGTTCACCCACCCCGATTTATCGCCGCCGGCCTGTAATTGAGAGGACGCGGTGGGTGATGATTTGACCGGCAAGCTCTTATTTTCGGAAGAAACCGACGACGTTGGATTGCTTTGCATTTTGGCACTTGAGTTTTGGGCAATTTTCAGTGCCGGTTGGTCAACATCGGGTTTTTTAAAAGATACAACAAGGCCCTCATCGTTGCGATTCACTTCATACGAAACATCTTTTTTCAATAAAATTTCGACACGGCTGGTCTCTTTTTTGGTTTTTAATGCGGATGTATGAATTGAAGCGATAATATCACTTTCAGGACGATAGTTTTCGTCGATGTCACCAATGGCTGTTTCGGGGAAATAGAGCATCACACCCGGCGGAGATGGCTGCTTGACGGACGTATAGGTCAGCATTTGATTCCCGCTGATCCGCACGACGCTTGCATTCGGATCCTCGCTCGTGCTGATTTGGGTGATAAGTTTTGGCTGGGAAGATTCAACAGCAGGTTCCTTAACTTCTTTAACGGACTTGGTGTTGGATGCGCACCCGGTAAACATGAGCAACAGTATCACCCCAAAAAGCGTGACGGCGTTCATTTTTAACAGTGTATTGATCTTACGATTCATACTATTCTCCAGGAGGTTTCTGAAGTTTAAGTGTTTTCTTTATGGTGACAGCTTTGCCGTAAATATCTTCGCTCTTTTCTTCGATAATGATCCTGTCATCTAATATACGTTCGACTTTACCGGATTGTGTTCCGATATAGGTCCCTTTTTTAACAATATATCCTTTCCCCGACGCTTCCTGGACCAAAGCACGGTTTCCGCTCGGTGCGCGTATGATGCCCACGAGCGTCAACTGGCTGAGATTCAGCTTTTCAAGCGGTGTAAGGGGTTTTCGTCGCTTTATTTTCGTTTTTGAGGTAACCGAGACGTTTTCTTTTTTGAAAAGGGGTTCAAAAGGATCCAGCTGCCCTTCGGGATTATATAAGGGGATCGTTTCAAATGGCTGCGCATTGACCGACACTGAAGCTTTGGCGGCTTGTTTTGAAAGATCGGCTCTTTTTTGTAGTTTGGGTACAGGGGGTTTTATGGGGGCTTTTTTTTCTGCAGTGGTGATTTTTTTTGTAATTTGTTTTGAGGCTGTTGGGGGTTCGGATTTTTTGCATCCGCCCATCAAAAGCAATGATAAGATAATACAAAGGATGCCGCGGCTAAATATAAGATGTTTATTCATGATCCAAGGTTTTGATTGAATGTCTTTAATCATGAAGCTTATTTACGCTTCTTTTGCTTTGTTTGTTTTTTGGGCTTTGCTTCAATGAACCGGTACGTAATGGCTGTACAGGATGTCGTTAATTCTTCGGCCCCTTTTGCGGCGCGCATTTTGATATCGTCTATATTTACGATTCTGTTCAACCGTGACACTTTATCGAAAAACAGGGCAACATTTTGATAGCTTCCTTTCACCGTGATCGATACGGGAATTTCAGCATAAAAGTCTTTGTCGCGTTCGGGCAACGGCCTGAACAGTAAAATGTCCAGTCCGGCGTCCCGTCCGGATTGTGAAATACTGGACAGTAAAGAGGGAATTTCTTGTTTTTCAGGCAGCTTTTTCGTAACAACTTTAAATTCCAATTTGGCATTTTCCAGTTTTTCCTGATACGATTTAAGCTGGCTGGCTTTCTGCTGTGCCACACTCAATTTCTTTTCCAACGAATTGCTTTGCTTCTTCAGCGAATCGATTTGACTGAGTTTCGGTAAAAAGGAAAAATAAAGGAAAGGCCCCACAAGCAATACAAAGACTCCCAAGCACAATAAAATCCGGTAAAGTTTGGATAGCTTTCCGATCTTATCGGTGGTTTGAAAAATCCAGTTTGATATTTTTGATGTATCGATTTTATCCATTATATCTTGCCCGGTTTTTTGCCGGCATCATTTTTATCCTTTGATTCGTTCAAAGAAACCCTGTTACATCCGATATCAAAGTTTTTGAGGTTGAGGTGATTGACAATTTGTTGTTTTATGTTTTTTAGGGTCACATTTTGGTATAGTTTGGAATCTTCCAGCCGGCTCATAAAATCAGCAATGGTTTTATTATCCAAGGCAATCCCGTGGATACTGATATTGTCGCCATTGGCCTCAAAACTGGTGAACCACAACCGTTTAACCGGCTTGTTTTCGCTGCTTGCCGATGCTCCTGACGGTGAACCGGGAGTCTTTTCGGCCACTAGTTTCGACATATTTTCAAGAAGCATTACCGAAGCCCTTCGATTTTTTTCGATGTTCCGGATCACTTCTGTTTTTTGCTTTAATTTTTCGAGGGCCTTTTTTATTTGATCCACTTTTTTGGATTTTGTTTCAGCCTGGGCCAATAATGTTTTTGTATTTTTTATTTTGGTATTTAGGGTCGTAACTGTATGGGAGAATCGGACATTAATCACAATCAAAATCGCCAAAACCACAAAAAACACAAAAAGAAAAACATTGATCTGTCTGAGAATATTTTCTTTTTTCCGTTCTTCACGGTAAGGCAGCAGATTGATTCGTATCATTTGTCACCCAATTTTCGTGTTGCAAGTCCCATACAGATCGCGGATTGAGGACCGATTTTTTCAAGATATGCAGCATCAAACCGCTGGCTGTCGATTTCAATTGCTTGAAACGGATTAACAACTTCGACTTCGGCGGATGTTTCGGCAGCCAGAAGTTTCCTGAATGCTTTAATTTTGGCTCCGCCACCGCTGAGCACAATCCTGGTTATTTGTTCTGCAGGATAGGTCGATAAAAAAAAGTCGAGGGCGCGTTTGATTTCGACACACCAATCCGACACCACAGTTGAAACGATATCTTTTAAATCATCGGCAGACATTGCATCTGATACGCGACCCAGCTTGATCGCTTCCGATTCCTCAATTGTGCAACCGATGGTGGACGCGATTTTATCATTAATCTGATCGCATCCCAAAGAAACATCGCGCATAAATTCGCTGATATTATTTTTTAAAATATTTAAAGAGGTTTTGCTGGCCCCGATGTCTATCAAGGCAATGTTTTCGTTTTCAGAAGTGGAGTACGACTCAAAAATATTTTGGAGCGCAAAGGCATCGACATCGATGATTCGTGGCCGGAGTTTCGCCGATTGCACGAGATCGATATATTCGTTAATCATCTCCTTTTTGGCGGCGACCAGAAGCACATTCATCTGATTGGGGTTGTGTTCGCTTTCTCCAAGTATCTGGAAGTCCAGATTAACTTCGCTGATGTCGAACGGGATATATTGTTCTGCTTCAAAATGGATGGATTCCTGCAATTCATCTTCCGTCATGGTCTGGACATTGATTTTTTTAACGATAACCGAATACCCGCCTATGGAGATCGCAACATTTTTTTCTTTGAGTTTTGAAGTTTTGAAAAGTTCGCGGATGTAACCGGCTACGGTCTCGGGTTCTTTGATAGAGCCTTCTTCAATAAGACCGGGTTCAATGTTGACGGTGTTGAAGGTTTTTAGGGCCAATCCGGATTTCCCGTCGATAATTTCGGCGAGTTTTATGGTTCTGGATCCGATGTCAAGGCCGGCCGGCCGGCTCTTTTTCGAAAACAAGTTCATTCGTTTTAATCACCAAAAATCTTGTTCTTGTCAGCAAGATCGAACCCGAGCGCCAGAATTATTTTTCGCTGAGTTTCCAGGCGGCAGGGCATTCCTTTTTCAATGCGCGCAATCGTGATAGGAGACACGTTGGCTTTTCTTGCAAGTTCGGTTTTGCTCATCAGCAAAGACTCTCTGATTTTTTTCAGGCGGTTGCCTTTCATCCAGAATCCTTATTTATCCCGCAGGCAGAAATACCGTTATCATCAATGAATGAATAAAGAAAGCGTTATTTACAGTGTGATTGCTATTGTACCTTATATTATCAACGAGCTCAAGAGTTTTATGCATAATTATAGACAAATTTTAATTAATTACTTTATTTGGTAATATTTCTAATAAAAATACCATATATGGTATTGTATGATCAACGGTTCCATAAGCACCAAAAAATAAATCCACCGCGACTTTTCGCTAACGCCCTCTACCGCTGAAATGGAGCATTCCGGTGCCCGTGAAAATAAAGCATTACCTTGACTTTAAATGCCGATTTAACGTATATGATTAAAGGTCAATCGCTTAATTTCAATTTGTTATTCGTTTTACTTTTGGGATGAACGATATATACCCTATCGGCATCACCCCATCGGAACTTTAACCGAAGTTTATGAAACACCACGCCACAGAAGAAAAGGTAAAGCCGTTCAGGTTGGTCAAATACTTTACCTTTACGAGCCTGATCCTCATATTTATCGGCACGTTGATTTTTTCTTTGCTCAACACGCACTGGGCAAAGACCATGCAGGAAAAAAAAAGCGAAGAGTACGCCCGCGTTCTGATCGAAAATCTCAACCATCAGGTGTTCTTACAGTTCATCATACCGGTTGCGTTAAAATTTGGAAAGATTCAACTGAGCAACGAAAATCAGTTTGAACGGATGGATAAAGTCGTTAAAAGCACGCTTCACAGTTTTAAGATCGATATGGTCAATATCTACGACATGGACAACACGATTTCATACAGCTTCAACCATTCGATTATCGGCAAAGAAAATGCCGGGGGCAAAGGATATACAGATGCGCTTAAGGGGAAGTACACATCAACTCTCATACAAAACGGCAATTGGTTTGAGATTTTGCTCGGATTCCCCCAAGACAGCAGATTAGTTACATTCGCCCCTTTGCGCGCGGAGCAGCCGCTATCCCGGATTTCCGGTCCGGTTCTCGGAGTGGTAGAAATTGTGCAGGACTTGACCCAGGATTATAAAGAAATTTTCGATTTTCAGATTCGGGTTATCATTACCGCTTCGGTTGTAATGGGCGGCCTTTTTTTGGTGCTGCTTTTAGTGGTGAAACGGGGGGAAGGCATCATTGAAAAGCGGGCTCAGGAGAGACTCAAACTCATCGAGCGGTTAAACCGCGCCGAGCACTTATCCACATTGGGTGAAATGGTGGCGGGAATTTCCCATGAAATTCGAAATCCGTTGGGTATCATAAAAAGCTCGTCCGAACTGTTAAAGAAAAAAATGGTCAAATTCGATCCTTCCAATTCCATTCCGGATATCATTATTGAAGAATCCATTAGACTGAATAATATTATTACCGATTTTTTAAATTTTGCAAAACCCAAAAGTCCGAACCTTTCAGCCTGTAAGATAGAGGACATTCTTGAAAAAAACATCACTTTTTTGACATCGCAGATCAAACAGGAAGGGTACTCCGTCGAGAAGCATTATGATGAAAATCTTCCGGAAATTGCCGCCGATGCGGATATGCTTTACCAGGCGTTTTTGAACATCCTGATCAACGCAATGCAGGCAATGCCGGGCGGCGGCATCATTCAGGTAAGCATTCATTCGGCTGATCATACTGTAAAGATCGTCATTGAAGACGAAGGTGAAGGCATTCCTAAAGATCTGCTGGAAAAGATATGGGACCCTTTTTTTACAACAAAAGCCAAAGGAACCGGCCTGGGGCTGGGCATCGTGAAAAACATTATTGAATCCCATGAGGGAAAAGTCAGCATCATCAATAAACCGAATGCCGGATCCCGCGTCACGATCGCTTTGCCGGTCAATCAAAGAGCATCGTAATGGAAACCATCCTGATCGTAGATGATGAAAAAAATTATCCGTTGATATTAAGCGCGATCCTCGAAGAGGAAGGATTCGAAACATTCACCGCGAACAGTGGCGGTGAAGCGCTTGATATTCTTTCAAATACAGATATCGACCTGGTGCTGACCGATATGAAGATGCCGTCCATGGACGGTATCGAACTTTTAGAAAAAATCAAGGCCAAAGATCATGATCTCCCCGTCATTATGATGACCGCCCACGGCACGGTGGATAAGGCTGTTGAAGCCATGCAAAAAGGAGCTTACAGCTATATTCTCAAGCCTTTTGATAATGATCGACTGATTATATATGTCAACAAGGCGGTGGGTATGTATCGGGTTGTCAAAGAGAACCGACAGCTTAGGGATGCCGTGGAGTCGAAATACCGTCTCGGAAATATCATCGGAAAAAGTAAGGTGATGCAGGATGTCTTTGAGACCATAAAAAAAGTTGCAACCGCCAGCGCCACGGTGTTGATCGAAGGCGAAAGCGGCACCGGCAAGGAATTGGTCGCAAAATCAATTCATTTTAACAGCTCGCGACGTGATAAACCGTTTGTTGCGGTGAACTGCAGCGCGCTCGCCGAAAATTTGCTTGAAAGCGAACTCTTCGGTCATGAAAAAGGCGCGTTTACCGGCGCTGTAACCATGAAAAAAGGCCGATTTGAGTTGGCGGACAGCGGAACGCTTTTTCTGGACGAAATCGGCGAACTTTCACCCAATCTTCAGGTCAAGCTTTTAAGGGTACTCCAAGACAAAATTATTGAAAGAGTCGGTGGCGTTAAGCCGATGTCGGTGGATATTAGAATTATTGCCGCTACCAATAAACGGCTCAAAGATGAAATGCTGAACGGACGGTTCAGAGAAGACCTTTTTTATCGTTTGAACGTGGTGCACATCGTTCTGCCGGTATTAAAAGAACGCAAAGAAGATTTAGGCCTTTTGGTCGATCATTTTATCGGAAAATATAAAGATGAACGAAAGTCCGATATTTTGATTAGCGGTATCGATCCGGAAGTCAAACGTCTGTTTTACGCATACAATTGGCCCGGGAATGTCCGTGAGCTGGAAAACGTTATCGAAAGGGCGATGGTACTGTGCCAGGGCAGCACGATAAAAGTGTCGGATCTTCCGAAAGAATTTAAAAACAGTATTGATAATTCTCTGGATGTTGAAAGTATTCCCGCAGATGCAAAACTGGATGAAACGCTGGCGATGATAGAAAAAATGATGCTCGAAAGAGCGCTGAAGTTAACAAACAATGTGCAATCCCAGGCAGCGGAATTGCTGGGAATCGGAAAAAGCGGGCTGAACTGGAAAATAAAAAAATTCAAACTGGAGATTGGTTCAAAAACTTGAACGATAATAGTGGCGGAATCATAGTTAATTATTTCGGATGGTTGTGTTGCTAATTGGGGGTGAGGGTTCAAAATTTTGAACAGGATGGAACAGATGCCAAATATTAGCAAAATGAATATGTTATGTCATTTGGCCAGGGACGGCGTTCAAAATTTTGAACTTTTTTGAACTCGGCGTCAAAAATCCCGGAGGAAATAGAAAGAAACCATTTTCGGGGTATATGTTTTATCTCTCTATAATTACAGAAAATATGAATTGATAAAAAAAATATCAGAACCCGTTAAGGTTTTTGGCAAGAAAATTGCATAAAACATTTTCAAACCTAATAATTTCTTTATCTGTTTTCCTCCTTAATGACCAATGACAAAAGTTCATTGGTCATTTTTTTTGATTTTTTTCAGACATCCGGACAACTACGAAATTTTCGCTAGTTTTTCCCTGACAATCTCGGTATATATCGACTCGGGGTAATCGGATAAAATTTTCTTGAATGCAGTAATGCTTTTTTCTTTATTTCCAGCAGCGGCATACATCTCGCCCAGATTGAAAAGGGCTTCGTCTTTGACTGGGTAATCCTGAGACGTGGCCACCATTTCAAAATAACCCGAAGCGGTGTTGTAATCTTTTTTGGCTTCATAACAATACCCCAGGCCGTTTAAAACGAGATTTTTCAGAAACGGTTCATCGGTAAACTTTGCAAGCAGCTGATTATAAAGAGTTATTGCTTTATCATAATCCTTGGCGGCATAACACATATCGGCATAATAAAGACGTGCCAGAATGCCTCCCTGCCTTTGTGAGTAGTTATTGATAATCCGTTCAAAATCCTTTTCGGTGCCTTTTAACGCTTTTTCCGGGCCATCGGCTTTCAGTAATGCCTGATATTTGACGATGCCTTCTTGAAGCATTGAAAAAGCCTTGTTTTCGGATTTTTTCTGATAATAAAAAAAACCGGCCCCGATAATCAGCAGTATCAAAAAAGCGCCAACGGCACATGAAACCTGCACCTTATGAGCTGTGACAAACTCAAAAAGCTTTGTCCAAAATGAGATGAATTCGTCGGGGTTGTTGAGGTCTCTTTTTCGAGACCGGGATACCGATTTTCGCGCCATTATTCCTCCAGTAATATTTTAATTCTCTCCCAGCCCGCTTCCGGAATGTTCGCCCCCGTTACCCGGGTCACTTCATAGCCGCAAGCCGAGCCGAGTTTTCCGCATTTTTCAAAACTATATCCGTTTACCAGTCCAAATAAAAAGCCGGATGCCCACAGGTCGCCTGCTCCCGTGGTGTCCTTAACATCTCCTTCCCCAATGGGTTCTATTTTTAATGTGCTTCCATTATGGGAAATATAGCTTCCCCTTTTTCCGACCTTCAGGGCGGCAATCGTCGTGTTTTGAGCCATGGCTGTGATGGCTTTGACGTCATCGGAATAGCCGGTGAATGCCTGCGCTTCATCCTCGTTGGCGATCAAAATATCGACAAAATCATTGACGATGCCGTCAAGAATTTTTTTCGACGCCTCGACCACCGTAAAACTGGCAAGATCAAGGGATACCAATGCGCCTGCGGATTTTGCCGCTTTTAATGCCGCCATAATAAGCGCCTCATTAAAGAGAAGATACCCTTCGATATGGACAATGGCGGCATCTTCAAAACATTTCTCCGTTATTTCATGTGGTTGTGCTTCCGACGACGCGCCGAGGAATGTAAACATGGAACGCTGGGCGTCGGGTGTAATAATGGACAAGACCCTTCCGGTGGGTGATGATGATTTTAACAGGGCCGGATCGACATTGTTTTTTTTAAGATCGGTTTCAAACAACCGGGCCATATCACCACAGCCGCTTTTTCCGACAAATCGTGCCGGTCCCCCGAGTTTGCCGATACCCACAACGGTATTGCAGGCCGATCCCCCCGGAACGAGGACGGGTTGTTGGGTGGTAAATGACAAGGTCTGTTCGATGAACTCCCTGTCAACGTACTTCATTCCACCTTTCACGGCACCGGTTTTTTCCAAAAATTCTTCATTCTCATAAGCCAGGATGTCGATCAAAGGAGAACCGATACCGGTTATCAATTTTTTCTTCCGGTCGATTTGTTCAAATTTCATCGTTTACCACACGAGGGACGCATGTAGACATCCGCTGTTAATTATCAGAAAAAGTATTATGTTGTCAAAATACCATAAAACGGCGTCTTCGTCTATCGAGCCGTTTTATCCCTTCTTCTTCTGCTGCCTGCAGCGCGGTTTCAAAATCCGTGTTCGACGGATGGACAGAGAGCGCTTTGATCTCACCGGCCCGGCCGCAGGGTCGGTACTGCGGCATGATGTTGACATAGGTGTTTTTGGAAACCCGTCGGGCGATAAATCTCATAATTTCCCTGGTTCCCGAAAGCCCGGAAGGCAGCACCAAATGCCGGAGCAATATGCCGCGTTGCGCAATTCCCGTATCATCCATGACCAAATCACCCGTTTGCCGGTGCATCTCCAGCAGGGCCTGTTGGGCCACTTCAGGGTAGTTTTCGGCGTTACAGGTTGCCTTTGCAATCGCCGGATCCCAGAATTTAAAATCCGGCATATAGATGTCGAATACGCCATCGAGAAGCTTCAGTGTGTCAACTGAATCATATCCGCCGGTGTTGTAAACCAAGGGAAGCGAGAGTCCCTTGGGAACGGCAACCGCCAGGGCGGAAAGGATCTGGGGCACCACATGGGACGGGGTAACAAAATTAATGTTGTGACATCGTTTGTTTTGCAGCCAAAGCATGATGTCGGCCAGTTGTTCGTCGGATATTTCCTCGCCTTGACCCAGATGACTGATGTCATAGTTCTGACAGAAAATGCACCTGAGGTTGCAGTGGGTAAAAAAAATCGTTCCCGACCCATAGGTTCCGACCAGTGGGTCTTCTTCTCCGAAGTGCGCGTTAAAGCTTGAAACATAAGCCCTTTCACCGGTTTTGCACAAACCGGTCTCACCGGATGTTCGGTCCACCTTGCACTGCCTGGGGCAAAGGGTGCAGCATTTTATGATTTCGCGGGCCTGTTGGATTTTTGGGGCGAGAAATCCTTTTTTAAACGTTTCAATATATGCGGGTTCAAAATTTGCCATGCTATTGATATTTAAACTTAAGGTTCACTGTCAGGTTTGAAAAGCTATTTCACACGGAATATCAGGCGCCGATTATATTTCCCCCCTGATATACCAGAAAAGCCATTATCCATGCAAGCATCGTACTGTAGGAAATGCTGAAAATCATCCATTTCAAAGAAGCCGTCTCCCGCCGGATGGCAGACAATGTCGCAAGACACGGCATGTACAACAAGACAAAAACCATCATGGCCAGTGCTGCAATCGATGTCATGCCGGAAGAGACAAGCGCGTTTTCAAGGGCTTTCGAATCCTTCTTCTGGTCGGCGGCATAAAGAATTCCCATGGTGCTCACGACGATCTCCTTGGCGACAAAACCGGTCAAGAGGGCCACGCTGCCACGCCAGTCGATGCCGATGGGCGCAAAAACAGGTTCGATAATCTTGCCGATGCGGCCCATATACGATTTTTCAGCCCTTTCAGCCGCTTGTGATCTTATAATCCTGTCAACGGCCAGATCCATCTTCTGTTGCAGGACACTTTTTTCGGCATCCGTGGCGGCAATCATCTGCGCGTGATAGGATCTTTGGACCTGTTCGATTTCCGATGCATAATCCTTGGAATATGATATATGCAGCGGAAATGCCGAAAGCGTCCAAACCACGATGGAACCGATAAGAATATAACCGCCCATTTTTTTTAAAAAGATTTTGCTTCGATCCCACATGTGTATCATCAGGCTTTTGATCATGGGGATTCGGTATGGCGGCAATTCCATGACAAAGGGGGCATCAGCGCCCCTTAAAAGGGTTGATCTGAAAAGCCGGCCGGTGATGATGGAAAGCACGATGCCCAACAGGTAGATGCAAAAGATCACGGTTCCGGCTTTGGCGCCGAAAAAAGCCCCCGCCAGAATAATGTAAACCGGAAGCCGGGCCGAACAGGACATAAAGGGCGTAATGAGAATGGTCAGGGTTCGATCTTTTTCGCTCTCCAAAGTCCGGCTGGCCATAATGGCCGGAACATTGCACCCGAACCCCATCAACATGGGGATAAAAGATTTGCCGTGAAGACCGATCAGGTGCATGATCTTGTCCATCAGAAATGCGGCTCTGGCCATATAGCCCGTATCTTCAAACAAAGCGATGCAAAAGAAAAGAATCAGAATATTCGGCAAAAAGATAATGACGCTTCCGACGCCTGCGATCACGCCCTGGATCAGAAAGTCCTTGAATATATTGTTGGGAAGCGCCTGGGCTAAAAATGACGAAAGGAGTTTTATTCCACTGTCGATCCAGTTCATTGGATAGGCGCCCAGGGAAAACGTCAATTGGAACATGGCCCAGATAAAAAATATAAAAATCGGAAACCCGACAAACCGGTTGGTCAGGACAAGATCGATGTTTCGAGATATATCGACGCGTTGTTTTGTGGAGCTGGCCAGGACCTCCATGATGATCCCGGCGATAAAACCATACCGCTCGTCGGTCATGACGATTTCCGGATCATCATCAAACCGATCGATGAGAAAATTACGTTGATTATCGATATCTTCAAGAATTTTTTCGCCGATGTTGCCGGTCTTTTCCAGGATGCGGCTTGTTACGATTTTATCGTTTTCAAGAAGTTTGATGGCTGTCCAACGAATGTTGTATGGGATGACGCCGGCGTTGTGGTTGCCGATGATCTTTTCAACTTTCGAGATGGCATCCTCGATGTCTTTACTGTACTTTACCTTTCGTTTTTGGACAGCAGATCGGTCCGACTCTGCCAATGCAATGGCCTGCTCCAAAAGCGTTTCCATGCCCTTGTTTTTATTGCCGACGGTAAAGACAACGGGCACGGCCAAAAGTTCGGAAAGCTTTCGGTCGTCGATTTTGAGGCCCCGGCTTCGGGCAACATCGGCCATGTTCAGAGCGAACAATACGCTGCAATCGATTTCCCTTAACTGCGTTGCCAGATAAAGGCTTCGCTCGAGATTGGATGCATCGATGATGTCGATCACCACATCCGGCCGTTCTTCCAGGATATAATCCCGGGCAACGATTTCTTCTATGGAAAAGGGGGTTAAGCTGTATGTTCCGGGGAGATCGACGATTTTCAGATCGTAACCGGCGTGTTTGACGTTACCTTCCTTTTTTTCAACCGTAACGCCGGGCCAGTTTCCGACCTTCTGGCGCGTTCCGGTCAAGTTGTTGAATATGGTGGTTTTGCCTGAATTCGGGTTGCCTGCGAGGGCTATGGTAAGTTGTTTCGGGGTCATATTTCTACGGTTATTTGCGCGGCTTCTTCAACGCGGAGTGATACATGATAGCCCTTGACGATCAATTCCACGGGATCTTTTAACGGCGCATACTTTTCAACATAAATTTTGGTTCCTTTTAAAATGCCCATTTCGAGGATCCTTCTTCGGATCGCCCCATTTCCGCCCACACGAACGACGGTCGCCGTTTGCTTTTCTTTCATTTCACTCAACAACATCCGCTTATCTCCGTATTCAGGTTCTCACCGGTTCAACCAATATTTTCTCCGCGAGTCCGCGTCCCAGAACATAGCGATTGTAATCCGCGGCGATGACCATTTGTCCTTTATGGAGGTTGGTCACAATGTCGATTCGGTCTCCGATCCTCAGCCCCATGGACAAAAGCCGCATACGGGCGCTGGCGCCCCCGGTAAACTCCCTGATTTCCACCTGTTCTCCCTGTTTGGCATGAATCAGGGGCATGGGACGAATGTGATCTTTGAGGCAATTGGAACAGATGCCGTAGATTTCCATTTTGTGCTGAAGCATATGAAAATTATGGGCCGCGGCGATTCGGCCCTGCATTTTTTCGATATGTTCGTCTTTGAACTCATAAATGTTTCGACATTTCGTACAGATCATGTGATCGTGATGATGACCCAAATGCCGGTGCTCGTAACGCACTTCTCCATTGTCGAATCTGTTTTTCCGGGCAAACCCGAAGCGACACATCAGCTTCAAGGTGTCCCTGACAAAATCGGCCGATAATAAGTATCCGTTATCACTAAGGAGTAGAACCAGTTCGCTCACGGTAATGTGACGTTCGGTTTGAAGAAAAACTTCAAGGATCTTGAATCGATCTTCGAATTCATCGATATTTTCCTGCTGGAACAGTTTTTGAAATTGTTCTTTTTCCCGATGATGAACGCGTTTCATTTTGATTCCCGTAAAAAGCGACTCGATAAAAATACTTTTATTAGAAGCTATCTCAAAATAATCTTTTGGCCCAAACTCGGCTTCGCCTTGATTTTGAACCAAAATCTTTATTTTGAGATGGCTTCTAGAGCCTTTAAAAATTACCGCAAGCACCCATGACATTAATGCCTGATCAAAGCGTTGTCAATAAAGGCGAATGCGGAAACGAAACACATAACGCAATATTTAATGCCGTGTCAAGCTGCCGTAAATACGCAATAACTTATCCGGAAGTTCGCGAACATCGGATATGACATTGTAATGAACGTTTCCGTAAAGATCATCCAGATTGGGATCGCCGGCAAAATTGACGGTAATGGCATGGGTGAATATATCTTTTGAACGGGCTTCCTGTATGGATTTTCTTGTATCTTCAATGGCGTATTGATGTTTGTAGTCCACATCATTCGGAAATCCGTCACTGAGTACGATCAGCAACCGGACCTTTGAAGGGACCGCCTCCAATTGGCACGCGGCATGCCGAATGGCGGCGCCGATGCGGGTATTCCGTTTGGGTGACAACGCATTGATACGCTGTTTCACCGCATCGTTTATGTTTTCCCCGAAGTCTTTGATTCTGAAATAATCAACCCCCAACCGCCCGGTACTGGAAAAACCCGCGACGGCAAATTCATCCCCCACGACCTGAAGCGCTTCGCAAAATAGTACGATGGCTTCTTTTTCAACCTCAAGTATGGTTGCTTTGGAGTTGTAAACCGCGTTGGCGGTAGACCGGGAGAGGTCCACCAGCAACAAGGCCGTCACGTCTCTTGTCTGTTTGATATGTTTGATATACAGTCGATCGGAAGGTATTTTGCCTGCTTTTTTGTCCAATACAAAATCCAAAAGCGCCCGATAATCAAACGCGTCCCCCTCCACCCACTGTCTCAATCGCATCAGCCCTTCGGGCTTTAACAATTCGAATGCATAACGAATGCGCTGAACAAGCCCTATATGCTTTTTCAATGTTCGGATATAAAAGTCGCCCGAAGATGAAGGAATGGATCGATCCACCACCCTGACATGAGAAAAGAGATAATCCATAAGATGGCAATCCCATTCTTTATACCAGAAAACAGATCCGATATCGTTGTCGCCGTATGCCGGCATAAGCGCCCTGTTATCCTTCAAATGCGATAGATCAAGCCATGATAAGTCCACGGTGGTTTCATCGATGGTCCTGTGCGCACGGTTTTTGTTTCGCTCCCTGAGAAGTATCGAGTGAATATCGTCATGGGAAATCATCCCTTTGTTCGAGATCAATTTCCGGCGAATGTCCGACTTGTATACCTTGTACCCTTTGACCGTCAATTGAGCCGTCAATGTTGACGCAGTTTTTTCAATACTGCGGTGGGTCATATAAAACAGATCGGGGCGCAACCTTCTTGCAAACGGGGTCCGTAGTGGTTTGTAGGTTATTTTCGCGCCGTTGTGATGTTTGGAAATTGGAGACAGCGCATCGAACAGCGGATAGGCCGTATTTACCAGCCCGGCACAGGCCTCAACGCTGCTGTCGGCGGCCATTGCGGTTTTGAATTGTCTTTCGATTTTAATGAGAGCAGAGGAAATGGTTTCATCAACGTGATCGGATTGATCCATACCAAGGCCTATATGAAGGTATAACCGGAAAACAGCATCCGGACGCACCTTCGAGGCTGTCATATGTAAAGCTTCCTGGTGCAGTAAAGGGAGCGACCGGCGGATAAGGCCCGGGTAGCGCGTTTCGAGCAATAACCGGATGCGGCCGTGTTCAAATACGGTAAAAAGATCGGCTGCCAAATCCGGCGTCGGAAATGTCAGGAAAAACCGTTCGAGGTCGGACATTTCGTCCGGATCGAAGCCGGCACCGGTTTCGATATGCCGATCGCGGATATGGGTTGAAAACGGATATTTTTGCTGCGCCTTTTCCAGGTCGAAATCGAACGTGCCGAATTCAAAGTGCCCGGCTTCAAGTCTGGTCAAGCATTTAAACAGTTTTGCGTTTTCGCTTTTTGAGTCGAATCGATTGATTTCGTCGGCCAGATAAATGGTTTCTCCGTCCGAACAAATAAATGTTTTTCCATCATTCCGGTTCACCACCGAATCCGGCAAATCAGACAGCGACCGTATGGATATGGGAAGGCCCGTTCGGGCGCGAAGATAGCGGTTTAACGGGTGACGAATCTCGGAGAGCCCGACCGCCACCTGCATATCTGCGTATACATCGAGGCCGAGCTTCGATTCCAGCGATAAAAATTTTGAAGCGAACTTGATGTTTCGCTTTGCTTTGTCCAGGGCTAAAGATACAAAATCCGCCAAAGCGTCTTGGGAAAGCAGGTGCAGACCTTTTTCCATGCCGCTTAAAAAATGATCGAACAGATGATAATCGGCCTTTATCACCCGATGAAGCTGTTTGATTTGCCAGGTTCGCTTTGAAACGGCAAAGGATCGTACGGCACGCGGGAGATCATGGGCGAACATCTGGCACTGAACATATGACATGTCCTCGGCGAAAGTTGCACTTAAAAGATCCAAATAAGCGTTTGCGGCGTCAAGGTCCTTTTCGTTCAATATGCCGGAAAGTCCTGCAATAGGATCCTTTAGGGTATAGATCCCTTTTTTCAGCATGATCTTTAGTGTTTGTAAAAAACGCTCTAACAACCCGTCGTCGCCGTGCATGAATACCGGTACAAGATGTTCGGCGATAATTCTCCCCAGCGTCGGCCCTTGCGTCCCAAAAGAACGGACGAGTTCCCGGTAGCGATGGAAATCTCTGGAACAAACTTCTCCGATAAGGTTCGCATACCCTCTGGCCACGGAATGAGCAAAGGATCTCTCCAGGGATAATGCCCAAAGGGTTTCTTCTACCAAAACAGCCACATCTTCTTTAAACACGTCAACGCCCCTGTTCTCCAGCGAGGTGTTCACTGCGGCAAAAAGATCCGGATCCTCCCTTTTAAGGGATATAATCAGCTCTCTGTAGTTCATGATTCGATTTTTCCATCATCACATGGGACATAAATCGTCAATTTGCTGATTTATAAACAGCATGTTACAATAGTCTTTTTTGAAGAGATTGTAAACAATCGACATTTTTAGTCTGGATTGTCAGCGAAAAAAATGATAAGGGAAAAACGATCATTTCCTATAGACACCAATGAATAACCGTATCGGTGATAAAGGAGGATCTGCCGCCATGATGAAGTATCAAAACATTCTTCTTATTTATCCGAAAGTTCCGAGCAATACCTACTGGAGTTTCAAACATACACTGAAAATCATCCGAAAAAAAAGCGCCATGCCGCCGCTGGGATTGATGACCATTGCCGCTCTTTTCCCGGACACTTATCATCTCAAGCTGGTCGATATGAATATTACGTCCTTAAGCGACAACGACATCGCGTGGGCGGATGCCGTGTTTATTTCCGCAATGATCGTTCAGCAAGGCTCCATGGAGGACGTGATTCGACGCTGCCGGCAATTCGGCAAAACCATTGTCGCTGGCGGCCCCTTCCCCACATCAAATCACGAGGACATTGCGGGAGTGGACCATTTTCTCACCGGAGAGGTGGATCAAACCTTGACGCATTTTTTACAGGACCTGGAAAAAGGGGTGGCGAAACCGGTCTATGCCAAACCGCCATACCCGGATATTTCCAATTTGCCGGTTCCGAGATTTGATCTTCTGGATATCACCGCCTATGGTTCCATGGCCATTCAGTATTCCAGGGGATGTCCCTTCCACTGCGAATTCTGCGATATTTGGTCTATTTACGGCAACAAACCCCGGTTGAAATCTGTCGGCACAATTTTGCAGGAACTGGATACCCTGTTTGATCTGGGATGGCGAGGACCGGTGTTTATGGTTGACGATAATTTCATCGGGAACAAGAGAAAGGTCAAAGCCGACCTTCTGCCGGCACTGAAAGCCTGGCAAGCCGCGCATGATTATCCATTTCATTTTTTTACCGAAGCCAGCATCAATATGGCCTCTGATGAAGACCTGCTGGCGGCCATGCGGGAGGCCGGATTCAATCAGGTGTTTATCGGGATTGAAACGCCCGATCCCGAAGGTCTCAAAGAAACCGGCAAGATTCAGAACTTAAATTCGGATATGGAGGCGTCGATTCGGACAATTCAGCGACACGGAATGGAAGTGATGGCAGGGTTCATCCTCGGGTTTGATAATGACAAAGAAGATATTTTCGACCGTCAGATTGCTTTTATCCAGCGAAATGCCATTCCCAAGGCCATGATCGGTTTCTTGAACGCGCTTCCCGGGACCCGTCTTTACCGGCGGCTGATGGCCGAAGGGAGAATTTTAAAGGCTTCCATCGGCAACAACACCCACAACATGACCATCAATTTCAAAACCATCATGGACCCGGGGCGCTTAAAGGAAGGATATAAAAAAATTCTGAGCAGCATTTATGATTTCAATCTGAAAAATTATTTTGACCGTTGCAGCCGTTTTCTGGACACGATTGAGCATACCGACTATTTTCAGCGAAAAATTTATTTCAATGAAATAAAAATGTTATTCAGGTCGATTTGCCTGCAGCTGTTTACCCGATATGGTTTTCAGTATTTTAAGTTTATTTCCCGGAACATGGTCAAACATCCCCGTATTTTTGCCGAAGCCGTCTCTTTGAGCATTTCCGGACACCATTTTTACACCATTACGCAACAAACCCTGAAAACCGAAAAAATCGCCTCGATTCTCGATGAGAAATACCGTTATTTTTGCGACCTGGTGAATGAATATTCCGAAGCCATGAGGATGAATTCAAAAAAACACTTTCAATATATGACAAAGCTCTGGAAAGAACGGGTAAAAATACTCAAGCAGATGCGACATACCATCAATCACATCCATGGGGATTATCGTTATGAACTCAGTCAAAAATATTTTGAGATCTCAAAAAAAATGCGTGAGAAACTGGCGAATTTCGAAACCCTGGTGATGGGAACCGCCGCACTGTCCCGGTAATAAGCGAAAACCCATGGAAACAGCCGCATCGGCGGATCACTGCGAGGGTCCCCAAGGTGTTTTTAATGAAAAAATAGAATGTTTTTTATTGACAGATCCTACCACGTTGTGCCAGATATTGCACGGGTGATTTTGTTGATACCGGTCCCATGAAAAAGAGGGGGGAATTTATGGATTGCAAGGAATTTGCGAAATTTCGGAAAAATCTGAACAAAACCCAAAAAGAAATGGCGCAGCTATTGGGGGTATCCATCAAGGCCATACACAGCTATGAGCAGGGTTGGCGAACCGTGCCGCCTCATGTTGAAAGACAGATGTTTTTTTTGACTGCCAGAAAAAGAAGCAACAACAACAACAAACAAAAACCTTGCTGGAGAATTAAAAAATGTCCTCCCAAACAGAAAAAAGAATGTCCTGCATGGGAGTTTCAAGCAGGCAAGTTTTGCTGGTTCATCAACGGAACCATTTGCTGTGGAACAGCCCAAGAAAAATGGAAAGAAAAAATGGCGCTATGCCGTTCCTGCGAAGTTCTGGCGTCGCTCACGGAAACTGAGCCGGGTTAAAGGCTGCCGGAAATTGCAAATCGTTATGTAGAAAAAATCCACAATTTCATATATTGCTGATTATATAGGTTAAAATAAAGATCGACCCTCTCATTAACGGCCGATGTTGACGCCGCACTGTAGTATATTCCCGCATCTGACTTTGGTGATTAAATCCCAATTCCCAATCCGCTCTCAAGTTTTTTTCATAAATTAACAACGATATTGGGAAGATAGACTTTTCCCCCTTACATGATCAGGTTTCTGGCATGCGCCTTGCTCTATTAGAAGCCATCTCAAAAAAGTCTTTTCGTCCGATATCGGCGTTGAGCCCTCGTCTCAAGCCCTCGACATACTTGAGTATGCCTGCGGGTTGATCCTCGGCCTCGTCTTGATCTCGACCGAAAATCCTAATTTTGAGATGGCTTCTAGTGTTCAAAAAAATGTTAAGGAAAGGAGCAAGGGAAATGGCTGAGAAAATGATAAAAAATCAGAAAAAACGGTTTGGATATGGAGGATCATACAGAAGGGGCAGCCGGGAAGATCTCGGCGAAAAATCTGAAATCGGGGCGGTCTTCGGCGGACAGGTCTGGATGTTTACGCCCGAAAAGACGGCTGATGTAAAAAATCCTTGTATTTGGATGCAAGCCGGTGTTGTCACCCATAAAGATTGTAACAATTTTTATGACTGCAACACCTGCAAATACGATCTTGGGATGAAAAAACAGGTCGAAAGGAACAATCAGATCAGCTGGCAGGATGCGATGCGGAAAAGACCGGGGAAAGAACGAACGTGCAGACACAGCCTCACACGCCGGATCGAGAACAGAATCTGCGGTCTCAATTATAATTGTTCCAAGTGCGATTTCGATCAGTTTTTTGAGGATGTTTGGACCCCGAAAACCGGAAATATTCCCTTTGACATGCAGCAGGTCAAAGGTTTCGATATTCCTATGGAGTATTTTTTTCATAACGGACACACATGGGCTCGTATTGAAAGCGGCGGATGCATTCGAATCGGCTTGGATGATTTTGCGCTCAAACTTTTCGGCAGAGCCGATACCCTGGATCTCCCCCTCACTGGAAAAGAGCTGGACAAGAATACCGTTGGCTGGGGACTTCGTCGAAACGGCAATCCGGCGGACATTCTTTCACCGGTAGGCGGCGTCATTGTCGAAGTGAATTCAAAAGTTCGAGAAAATCCGGAAATTGCCAATGAATCCCCGTATGGCGATGGCTGGCTTTTCATGGTGCGGACTCCGGATGTCAAAAAAACGTTCAAACACCTTATGACGTCTGCCCAAAGCCTTGACTGGCTCAATAATGAAATCCATACGCTGGAAGAAATGATAGAGGCCCTTTCCGGTCCGTCTGCATCCGACGGCGGTTACCTGCAAAAGGATATTTATGGGACCCTGCCGGATTTGGGTTGGGATAACTTAACGAAAACCTTTCTCAAAACATAACGCTTCATTTTCGAACATCGAGAATAGATTCAGTGAAACGATTTAGAAAGGCAGGTTGTAATGGAAGTGATTTCTTTGGAACGCCGTATAAAGGAAAAATACCGCCCGTGCATTTGGATGCAGGCGGAAGTCGTTCGGCGCAAAGATTGTTTGAGCAATTATAATTGCCATGCTTGTTCTTTTGACCGAGCACTCAGACGTGTTTGCGATGAAAATGCCGAACGTATCAAACAGGGTAAAACCCCCGAGGGAAAACACGGTCAAATTTCATTTTGGAAAGACCGGTTAAAAAAAAGGCCGCCGTCAAACCGGCCGTGCCTGCATCATATGAAAGGGCGCATCGATTTTAAAGTATGCAGCAGAGACTACAGGTGCGAAGATTGCGAATTCGATCAATATTTCGATGATCAATACACCGTTCATGCCGTGGTTAAGCCGATCGACTGCATCGATATCGAAGGCATCAAGATTCCACACGGGTTTTATTTTCACAAAGGACATACGTGGGTTAAAGTGGAGGAAGGTTCCGATGTACGCATCGGTTTGGATGATTTCATTCTCCGGATTCTGGGTCCATTGGATCACATCGAGGCACCCCTGATCGGAAAGGCTTTAGTGCGGAATTCCGTCGATATTCTTTTGAACCGGGGGGAAAACAGGGCCGGAGTCCTCTCTCCCATCAGCGGTGTGGTAACCGCAGTCAACACCAATGTAAGACATAAGGGACGCCTGGCCAACCAGGATCCTTACGCCGACGGCTGGATTTTGAGAGCACACGCAAAAAATCTTCGGAAGGACTTGTTAACGCTGCTGATCGGCAGCGAAACAAAAGATTTTTATAAAAAAGAAATGAATCGCCTCTATCATTTCATCGAAAACGAAGCAGGACCGCTGGCAGCCGACGGCGGTCAGTTGGGGAACGACGTTTATGGAAACATTCCCCGGATTGACTGGGATCGCCTGGTCAGGCGCTTTCTTCACACGTAGGTTATTGAAGCGGTTCCGGGTTCAACGCTATAGGCCTTCAATGATCTTCAGATTTTTGACATGCTTTTCATTTCGTCTTCCAATAGCACCTTGCAGTAACGACAAAGATGGTGGGTTTTTCGATCGACATCTTTAATGGTTCGGCAATAATGCATGCAACAGTTATGATCTTTACAATGGCGGAGATTGAACGTGTGACCCAGTTCGTGAATCGCCTCCTTTACAACCCGCCGGATAAATATATCCGACCGCGCCGTCCCAAGACCTTCGCTTAGACGATGGGTTGAGATGATGCATGCTTTTCCGCCCAATTGTGCTTCGCCATAGACAAACGTCAATATGGGTATAAAAAGATCTACGCTGCAGATGGCAAGTATTTTAACCGCTCCGGGGGGGGCAGCGTCCGCCAGTTTTTCCAGAATCGGAGTGGAACAATGCTGGTCTCGGCTTGGTTCAAAGGCAAAATCAACGTCTTGAAGTACTGATGCCGCCAACGCGTCGTAACCTGTAATCCGATGGACTTCCTGCACGACCTGCCGAATCAGATGGGGATCCAAATGCCCAATGGGAGAAATAATGATATGTTCCTGCACGTTTTTTACGTTTCGGTTTCCGGGCATTGGATATGTAAGAACAGATTTCCCACCATTTATAAATTTTTGTGACTGAAAAGGTCCAAAAATATTATGTCGGCTTCTCAAGGTTATACCGTTTAATCTTGCTGTAAAGCGTGGAGCGATCTATACTCAAAATCTGGGCGCTTTTCGATATATTCCACCCGCATTCACGGAGTATGTCGAAGATATGCGCTTTTTCAACTTCACTGAGAGATCGATGCCTGCTATGTTGAACGTTTTCATGGCAGAAAATCGGTAAATCTTGCGGCATAATGGAGGGACCCTTTCCGACCACCACGGCCCGTTCAACGGCATTTTCCAGCTCTCTGACATTCCCCGGCCATTCATAAAGCATCATATCGTCTATGGCCTCGCGAGTGATCATTTTTACCGGCTTGTTGGTTTCTTGAGAAAAACGATGGAGAAAATGTTCGGCAAGAAGCGGAATATCCTCTTTTCGTTCTCTCAGCGCCGGCATCCGGAAAGAAACGACATTCAGCCGGTAATAGAGATCTTCTCGAAGTACTCCTTGTTTGACGGCGTCTTCGACGTTTCTGTTGGTGGCGGCAATAACCCTGAAATAAGCTTCATGGGGTTGTGTACCGCCGACACGGTAAAAAACGCGATCCTCCAGCACATGCAGTAAATCGATTTGCATTCTCATGCTGATTTCACCGATCTCATCCAAAAACAACGTGCCGCCGTGCGCCATTTCCAAACGGCCCTTCTTGGTCTCTTTTGCGTCCGTAAACGCGCCTTTCTGATGACCGAACAGCTCGCTTTCCATAATATGACCTGGAATGGCGCCGCAGTTCACGGCAACAAAAGGACCGCCGGATCGGGAACTCTTGGTATGGATGGCCTTTGCGGCCAATCCCTTGCCGGTACCGGTTTCACCGGATATCAAGACCGTAGATTCCATGGGCCCCACGTCTTCGATCATGTCAAAAATTTTCTGCATGGCGATGGATTGGCCGATCATGCTCTCGAATCGGGTGCGTTCCTGGTATTGTTCCCGTAGAAAGATGTTTTCCCTGGCCTGGGCCTGATGTTCGGTGATTTTGTCGATCAGCACACCCAACGCATCGGGATCAAAGGGTTTAAGCAGGTAATCATAAGCGCCTTTTTTCATGGCCTCGACGGCTGTTGAAATTGATCCGTATGCCGTGATCATGACCACGGCCACATCCGGATCGCTTTCCTTGACCAGCCTGAGAACGTCAAGACCACTCATTCCCTCCATCTTTATATCGACCAGAAGGATATCGAAACGGGAGTTTTTCAACATTCGCATGGCATCTTCACCGCTGGCGGCCGAAACAACTACATGGCCGTCTCGTTTCAGCCAGCCGGACAAAGACTCTCTCATAATCAGCTCATCATCGACGATAAGGATCTTGGTCTTATCCATAAAATCCTCCGCGTTGATCGGGGGTTAGGGCGGGTTGTTTCAAGGGAAGCCGTATGGTAAATATATTGCCTTTTTCTTCACCGGGTTTCACATAGATGGTGCCGTTATGATCTCTGATCAATCCGTAGGCCACCGACAGTCCGAGCCCGACACCTTTTCCTTTCTTCTTGGTGGTAAAAAAAGGTTCGAAAATTTTGGAAACATCCGCTTTGGGAATCGCAACGCCGGTGTCTTCAAAACTGATGGAAACCTTGTTGGATGTTTTCAGGAATCGGGTTTTCACGCTCAAAATACCGCTTTTATCCGCCTCGATATTTTCAGCGGCATTGGAAATGATATTCATAAAAACCTGTTGAAGACAATCTTCAGAACCGATGATATCAGGCAGATCCGTATAATAACATTTTTCAATCTTAACGCCGTTCAGCTTAAGAAGGTTTGCATTTAAAAACAGCGTCTTATCGATCAGCCGGTTGATGTCCACCTTTTTGAACTCCATCTTGGATTCTCGGGAAAATGCGAGCAGGTTGGTAACGATTCGGCTGATACGCCGGGTTTCCGCTTCCATGAGCGTCAAATAGTGAAGAAATGTTTCAATATCTTTCTTTCGTCCGATCGATTCTTCTCCAATAATCCGCTTCATGAGCATTGTCAGGTTCAAAATGCCCGCGATGGGATTGTTGATTTCGTGAACAACGGAAGCAGATAACTTTCCCAAAGAAGACATTTTATCCTGATGAAGAAGTTTGTCATGGGTTTCTTTTAACTGTCGCGTTCGTTCTTCTACCATGTGCTCGAGTCGGCGGGTAATTTCTTCTTCTTCCAGTTTTTGTTGGGTAATATCCCGGCTGATGTGAATAAACTTGGAAATTTTGCCGTCTTTTTCCCATACAGGATAGACGCTGACCTCTATGTGAAGCGGATCCCCGTCGGGATCGACCCGGGTCCGGACTTGACGGCAGGGTCTTTTGTTTCGGATGACATCGCCCAGCGGGCAATCGTATTCGGATTCATCACAGGGATAGATCAATTGCTGATAGATTTCATGGCACTTGCGACCGATAACGTCTTTGCGCGAATATCTCATCTTGTTCAAGTAGGCATCATTGACCTCTATGATATCCATGCCGGGCGAAATGACCATAATATAATCTTGAATGCCGTTTAAAATGGTTTCAATTTCTTCATTTCGCTTTCTTAACTTGTTCTCTTCAGCGTGAAGTGCCTTCCAGAAGACATTAAAGACATTGAATGCCATAATCCGGATTCGAGTCGGCCGGGTTGCGAGGATGTCTTCCAATATCGTCTCGTCGGGAGTCAGAAGGATAATCAGATGTATGTTGTAGCGGCGATCGTAAAGATCGTGATAGTCACTGAATGTGAGCAGGCCGAATTCTTCCGCCTGACGCATTCCCGGAGAAGAGGAATCGGGGTCTGCCACAGCCAGGACAGGGGCGTTGACACTATCATGGGTCAAATCAAACGTCGTCTTTTTCAGAACTTCCCTGCAAATATTTCCCCCGCCGACCAGGGCAATGTTCACGACCGAAGGTTTTCTGTCCGGCATTGATTTGAGTCCTTAACATAAGTTGTTAAAGATTTAAATTATCACAAGGTTTTGGAAGATGCAACCATCATGTCACATTGTGTCATCATCAGCAGATTTGGAGGATTATGAAATGCTGATGCGATCATATACAAAATATTTTTGCACATAATGAGGTTTTACAATATATTTTAACGGGGATTAAAACGCTTGCTGACGTGATGGCTTCGAGGGGTTTTTATTTGTTGACAGAAAATACCACGATGTGGCATATTGATCTCTGGTGCTCGAATGGTACGGAAAAATTTCAAGGCGAATATTTCATGAAAGATCGGGGCAGTTTTACGGGGGTGGGTGAAAACTGATGAGACATAAAGATACTTGTCAATTTTCATGCGCGGTCAAGGTCTGATAAGGAAAAACAATGAATACCACGGTGATGGATCATAACATGTCATCTGAACGCCGACCCGGAGAAGAAAGAAAGTTCATCGGCGACAGGGGGGATTATTTTCTGAACAGAATCCAAGGGGAAACCAATGGGAATGTTTCGGCGTGCTATCAATGCGAACGCTGCACCAATGCCTGTCCGGTCAGTCATTTCATGGACATCAAGCCTCACCAGGTTATCCGTTACGTTCAATTGGGATGGCGGGAAGACCTGTTGAGATCGTCCACCATATGGGTATGTTTGTCCTGTGAGATGTGCACCACTTACTGTCCCAATGAAGTGAGGGTTGCGGAAATCATCAATCATTTGAGAAACATTGCAGCGCACTCATCCATTGCACCCAAAGAAAAACAATTGGCTGTGTTTCACCGGACATTTCTGGAGGTTCTGAGTAAATCCGGCAGGGTCAACGAATTTCGGTTGATGAAAGCGTTTTATTCAAAACCGCATATTTTGAGCGAAAAAATTAAAAGCGGGAATTTGAAAGAAGAACTCTTGTTGGGCCTGGCCCTGTTGAAAAAAGGAAGGTTGAAACCGTTCTCAACCAGATCGAAGCTTACAAAGGACATTCGAAAAGCCTATATTCAGTCCCGAGGAGAAATCGTTTGATGAAGCTGTCTTTTTATCCCGGCTGTTCTTTGGAAGGCATGGCCGCCGATTATGCGCGATCCATCGATGCGGTCTTTAAAGCGTTGGATATCGATCTGGTGGAAATCGACGACTGGTCCTGTTGCGGAGCGACGGCCGCCCACAGTCTCAGCGAGGCCATGTCGGTGATATTGCCGGCAAGGAACCTGTCTGCCGCAGAACAAATGGGTCTTGATATTGTCGCGCCCTGTGCCAACTGTTTCAACCGCCTTCGGTTTTCCCAACAAATGATACAAAAAAAGGTGCTGGATATCCCGTGGCCGGTAACCGGCGACCTAAAGATTCATGATATGACGCGTTTTCTGGCCCAGCCGGCCATGATCAAACAGATCAAGAAACGGGTGTTGAAGCCTTTAAACGGTCTGAAACTGGTTTGCTATTATGGCTGTCAGATGGTGCGCCCGCCGAGAATTACCGGTTATACGGACTATGAGAACCCCCAGACATTGGATCGCATTGCAGATGCCGTCGGCGCCCGGGTGATCGACTGGTCTTATAAAGCCACCTGTTGCGGCGCCAGCATCGGCATCGGGCGCCGGGAAATTGGAAATTCGTTGACAAAAAGACTTTTGGATAAAGCGCGGCAAGCCGGTGCCGAAGCAGTTGTCGTATCCTGTCCGTTGTGTCAGTCGAATTTGGATATGATTCAGAAAGATGGGTTAGAACAACCGGTTCCGGTATTTTATTTTACGGAGCTTATCCGTTTGTGTTTCAGCGAGAGAAGGGATCCGAAATGGTTTAAAATGCATTTTGCCGATCCGGTCCCGCTGTTGAGCAAAATCAATGCGATCTGATCATAAAATCGTGAAACGATTTTATGAGAAGCGATGATAACGCGAAGTTCCGCTAAAGGCTAAGTATTTTAGAAAACAGATGGATTATCATTATAATGGCCGTTGATCTTAAAAGTCCGGTGGGAAAAGTGATCGTTGTCGGCGGCGGCATCGGAGGGATCCAGTGCGCCCTCGATCTGGCGGATACCGGCTTTTATGTCTATCTTGTCGAGAAATCGTCCACCCTGGGCGGCACAATGGCCCGTCTGGACAAGACATTCCCCACCAATGACTGTTCTACCTGCATGTTTTCTCCCAAACTGGTCCAGGTGGCCGGACATGAGAACATCGAAATTATGACCCGAAGCCGCATCCTCGGTTTAAAAGGAAATCCGGGCCGATTCACCGCGACGGTTCAAAAACGGCCCCGGTACATCAACGAGGAAAAATGTATTGCCTGCGGCCAATGTGCCGAAAAATGCCCCAAAAAAGTGCCCGACCCGTTTAACGGCTCGCTGGGGATGCGGAAAGCAGCCTTTTTAACCTTTCCCCAGGCCGTTCCGTTAAAGTATGCGATCGATGCCGAACACTGCCTTTACTTGACCAAAGGAAAATGCGGGATTTGCCGAAAAATCTGCCCGGCTGGTGCCGTGGACTACGATCAGAAGCCCGAAACCCTGCAAATCGATGCCGGCGCGCTGGTGATTTCCACCGGTTTCGAACCGGCGTTGACAGCCAGTGAAGGAGAGTTCGGCTACGGAAGATATCAAAATGTGGTGACATCCCTGCAGTATGAACGGATGCTGTCGGCCACCGGCCCCTATGAAGGGCATATCCGGCGGCCTTCCGACGGGAAAGTCCCCCACAGTGTCGCGTGGATACAGTGCGTCATGTCCCGGGACCCTTCCAGAAACCGCCCCTTTTGCTCTTCGGTCTGCTGTATGCATGCCGCCAAACAGGCGATTTTGACCCGTACCCATGAACCGGATACCCGGGCCGCCATTTACTTCATGGACGTTCGGGCCCAAGGCAAAGGCTTTGACGACTACGTGGACCGCGCACGTTTCAACTACGGCGTGCAGTACCTGAGGTCCATGATTTCCCAAGTCTATCTGAACCCTGAAAACGAGAATCTGATCATCGAAACATTTGATCACCACCTTAACCGGAAAAAAGAAGAAGAGTACGATCTGGTGGTTTTATCCACCGGCTTCAAACCGTCTCAGGGGTTTTCCGACCTCGCGGCAACATTGGGTTTGGCTGCGAACCCCTATGGATTTCTGACCACGGAATTCGACGAACCGGTGTCTACGTCCCGGCCGGGTATATTTGTCTGTGGCGGCATCGAAGCGCCGAAAGACATTCCCGAAACGGTCATCCAAGCCGGCGCCGCCGCAGCCGAAGCCGCCATCCTGGTCAGCGAGGCCAGATATACCGAAACGGCCACCCGAGAGACGGTGCCGGAAAAACCCATTGAAGCCGATCCCAGAGTGGGTGTTTTTGTGTGTCATTGCGGGACTAATATCGCCGGCGTCGTCGATATTGAAAACGTGGTGGCGGCGGTGAAAAAACTGCCCCACGTGGTGTTCGCCACCGACTTTATGTTTACCTGTTCCACGGAAACCCAGCAGAACATTGTCGATCTCATAAAAGAACACCGGTTAAACCGCGTGGTGGTGGCGGCATGTTCGCCGAAAACCCATGAGCCGCTCTTTCAGGAAACCCTGAAAGAGGCGGGATTGAACCCTTATCTGTTTGAACTGGCCAGTATCCGGGACCAGTGTTCCTGGGTTCACGGCAATAATCCTGCGAAAGCCACCCAAAAATCCAAGGAACTGATTCGATCCAGCGTGTCCCGGGCGGTTCAACTCGAACCGCTGTATGACAATTCATATGCGGTGGTGAATAAGGGACTGGTCATCGGCGGAGGTCTGGCCGGCATGACTGCTGCATTGACCATTGCGGATCAGGGATTTCATGTTTACCTGGTGGAAAGAAGCGACCGGCTGGGGGGCTTTGCGCAAAATCTTCCCTTCACGCTGGAAGGACATTCCCCGGCGCGCTTGATCCGTTATCTCATAGAAAGGGTCAACCATCATCCGAATATTTCCGTTTATCTGGAAAGCAAACTGGATTCCCATCGCGGACATTTAGGTGCATTTAATGGGTCGGTTCAAAAAAATGACGAGCGCGTGGATATTCAATACGGCGCCTTGGTCGTGGCCACCGGCGGCCGTCCCTATGAACCCAAAGAGTATCTTTACGGACAGGATGACCGGATTGTCACTCAGGTTCAATTCTCCAAACGTCTTGTCGATGATCCTTCATGGGCCCGCCGGCTCAAAAGAATTGTTATGATTCAATGCGTGGGGTCCCGGGAGCCGGACTTTCCCTTTTGCAGCAGGGTGTGTTGTTCGGCTGCCGTGAAAAACAGCATTGCGCTAAAAGAAATGAACCCCGGCGCACAGGTGGTGGTGTTGTATCGAGATGTCAGAACTTTTGGATTCAAAGAATTATATTACCAGAAAGCCCGGGAAAAAGGCGTCCTGTTTTTTCGGTACATTCCTGAAGAAAAACCGGCGGTATATGATGACGCCGGTCAATTGATGGTGGATTTCACGGATCGCAGTTCTCATCGCGATTTTCGCGTTTCGCCCGACCTGGTGGTATTGAGCGCCGGTATCCGGCCCGGTGAAGGCGCCATGCAAATTGCCCGGCTGTTAAAACTGCCCGTTGCCGAAACGGGGTTTTTCCTGGAAGCGCATGTCAAATTAAGACCGGTTGAATTTGCCGCTTCGGGTATTTTCCTGGCGGGTCTTGCCCATAGCCCCCGCTTTATGGAAGAGAGCGTCACCATGGCCAAAAGCGCCGGGCAGCAGGCCATGAAAATTTTGTGCAAAGAGCGGATGAAGACGTCCGCAGCCGTGGCCGAAGTCGATCCTGAAAAATGCGCGGCATGTTTGGCCTGCGTGCGTGTGTGCCCGTTCAATGCGCCGTTTATCAATGGAGACGGGGTGTCCGAAATTCTGCCGTCGGCCTGCATGGGATGCGGCATCTGCGCGTCGGAATGTCCCGCCAAAGCCATCCAGTTGAAACACAGTACCGACGATCAGGTCCTGGCCAAGATCGATGCATTGCTGGCGTCGGCCCTTTGACATTGACAATTCGGCAGCCATAAGGCGCCGTCGGCTTGTTAGACCAATTCCGGCAGGCGAATCATCCTGACTGTCCTTCCCGAAGCATCTTGGGACGCATCTTTTCGTATAAACATGGAGGGAATTATGAACGTATTCAAAGATATCAATTCTACCGTTGGATCGACGCCGCTGGTGCGTCTCAATACCATTGCCGATGGGCTCGGCGCCGGAGTTATCGCCAAGCTCGAGTTTTTCAATCCATTGGGAAGCGTCAAGGATAGAATCGGCATTTCCATGATCGAATCGGCTGAGGCCAAAGGACTGATAAACCCGCAGACCACTATTGTCGAGCCTACCAGCGGCAACACCGGCATTGCCCTGGCGTTTGTCTGCGCCGTCAAAAAGTATCCTTTGGTGTTGACCATGCCCGAAACCATGAGCGTCGAGCGGCAAAAGCTTTTAAAGCATCTGGGCGCAAAGCTTGTCTTGACGCCGGGAACAGAGGGAATGAAAGGGTCCATCGCAAAAGCCGGCGAAATTTTGAAGCATACCGCCAATGCATATATGCCCGACCAGTTTTCAAATCCCGCCAACCCGGAAGCGCACCGCAAGACCACCGCCGAAGAAATATGGCGAGGTACGGAAGGCAACGTGGATATCTTTGTTTCAGGGGTCGGAACCGGCGGCACCATTACCGGCGTATCCGAAGTGATCAAGGCCCGGAACCCATCGTTCAAATCGGTGGCGGTGGAGCCGGCGGATTCGCCCGTTCTCTCCGGCGGAAAGCCCGGGCCGCACAAAATTCAGGGCATCGGCGCCGGCTTTGTTCCGGACGTGCTGAATACAGGCATCATCGACGATATCGTGACGGTGACCAATGATCAGGCCTTTGAAACCGCCCGAAAGCTGGCGGCGCTGGAAGGGATATTGTGCGGCATATCATCCGGCGCTGCTGTTTGGGCCGCTCTGGAGCTCGCAAGGCGGACCGAAAATAAAGGAAAACAGATCGTGGTGGTTTTGCCGAGCACCGGTGAAAGATATTTAAGCACGGATTTGTTTTTATAATCCCGGAGCCATCATATATCCGCCTGATGACCGGATGGGTTTAATATGCCGGCAATGGATTTGCCCCATTTTACGCTGCCGATTAAAAGCGCCTTATATTATCTTTGAAATATCTATGGCAAAAATAGGGGCGAGAAAGGTGTGGAATATGGAAATCACGCGGTTGGAACCATCACAAAAAAAGGGACTGATTGTGGTCATTACCGGTCACGGAAAAGGAAAAACCACCACAGCGCTCGGTATTGCAGTCAGGGCTTGCGGACACGATATGCGGACCAGTATCATCCAATATATGAAGGGCGACATCTATGCCGGGGAATGGGACGGCATCAAGAAGATGGGCTGCACGGTGGAGCTGGTTTCCACTGGAAAGGGCTTTTGCGGAATTCAGGGAAATCCTTATCCTTTTAAAGAACACCGGGAAAATGCACAGGAAGCGATCCAGTTGACCCGGGAGAAGATGGCGTCGGGTATGTGGGATATTCTTATTTTAGATGAGATCAACAATGCGTTGCACCTGGGACTGGTCGATTTGGAACAGGTGCTGGAAATCATCCGCAACAAGCCGGAACAAATGCATCTGGTTTTCACAGGAAGAGATGCCCATCCCCAGGTGGTGGAACTGGCGGATACCGTCAGCGAAGTTGTTGAAGTGAAGCATGCCTATCGAAAGGACATCGAGCCCCAGCCCGGAATAGATTATTAGACGTTGTTCTAGAATTTTATTTTTTCAAGGTTCGCTTTCAATTGATCCAGGGAATAATAGGTTCCCCGCCAGGTAATGCCTCTGTTTTTTAAGGTCGTGACAACGGCTTTGAGTATGACATATATGTAGATGTAAGGTGAGACAATGGACCAGACAAAATACCGGGGATCGATTCCCATATTTGAAAGTCCGACGGCAAATGACACCAGGCGGACAATGACCGCCGACCCGAAGAGGATTTGGGTGATTCCGGAAGTAAACCAGAGGGCCCAAAACGGCAGTATGTTCATCAGCACAACGAGAGCGACGCTCGACAGCGCTTTGGCCGCATTGAAATGATAAAATGCAAAAGTATTCTTCATTAAGCCATTGATGAACTCGCGGACAGTGTCATACCATTTAACTTTTATGAAATGATGGCCAAGAAGGCACTCCTGTGAAAAACCGGCGTTTTTAATCACCTTTCCGAGCATCATATCGTCGATGGGATGCATGGCAATGGTTTTGTGGCCGCCGACGGCTTTGTAGATATCGGATTTAACGAGATTGAACGCGCCGATTCCCATATATCGCTTACTGTTCGGGTCTTTAGCCTTCCAAGGTTTGAGCAGCAGCATAAGCCCGCCCCCGGCATCCAGAATCAACGCATTCAATAGTCCGCTCGAGACGATGCTTTTAAAAAACAGGCTCAAGTGGTCCAGCCTGTTTTCAAGCATATGACGCATGGCCCTTGAAAGGGTCGATTTTTCCATGATGATATCGGCATCGGTAAACAGAAGATATTCCCCCAGAGCCCGGTCCGCGCCATACTGCAGTGCATGATTCTTTCCGAGCCAGCCTTCGGGCAGCTCTGTGATGTTCCAGATTTTTAAGGCAGGGTTTTTTTTTTGAATTTGCTTGAGTACGCCGAGGGTCTGGTCGGCAGAGCGATCGTTAATGGCAATGACCTCAATATCAACATAATCCAGAGACAATATGGAGGTCAATGCCGGCTCAATGGTGGTTGCCTCGTTGCATGCCGGAATAATCACGGAGACCTTGGGAACATTATCCCGCTTGATCGGCGAAACAGAGTCGAGGATTGCGATTCGGCGCATTCCCAAAGCGACTTCCAGTGTACAAACGGCCGTCATCAGAAGCGAAATTATCGCAAGCCCTAAAAGAACAAGCATCTTCCAATCCTTGATATGTCATCAAATTTCTTCTTTCGTTTACTGGGTGCCGATCCTTTCACATTCCTTCGATGAGTTTGTAATACTCCTTGAGCGTGCGAATGGATTCCATTGTGGTTTTGAACAAGAGCCAACTGAGAATAAGTATTCCGATTGTGAGCCCGATTTTCCATGCCAGCGTCGTTTGCGGGCGCCACCAGATCAGGGGCAATGCCAGCGGTCCAACACACAAGACAGCGATGACAATAAAGGATTTTCGAAAATACCAGGGAACATTTTCTTCTTGAAAACGCGGGTCCTTGGAGGGGGCCAAAAATTCACCGCAGTGTTTACACTTTATGGCTTCGTCTTGAATTTCTTCAGCGCAGAAAGGGCATTTTTTCATTTTGATCCATTTGTTGTCAGCTTTATTTTATATAGTATCCCGATACTCGCCAGACCCCGTCTTTCCCCAACATGGGGGTGACGGTTTCCACTACCGTTTTCTTATGTTCAAAGGATGACTTGAACTCGATGACGACATATTGACCGTCCGGAGCACCGGGCAAAGTGGTCTTATAAACTTCGCTTTTCACCTTCCTTGAAATAAGTTTACCCAGCGGTTTCCGCAATGCTTTCAAGGATGCCACCCATAAATCAGATTGAACCATATGTCTAAACAAATCGGCAGCTTCTTTCCAGCTTTCGGCATATTTTTCTTTGTCGACCAACGCGAGCCATTTATTTGCTGCAAAAAGAGCTGGCGCCAGCTTTTTGGAATCGGACGCCGATACGGCCGCACTCGAAAACATCATTCCGATAACGACCAGCCATGCGATTTTTCGAATCATCAATCGTTGCTCCAAATTTTTAAGCTCTATCCTTTATTCCCGGTTGCGTTTGTTTAGAAGTGGTTTCAAAAACTTCAATCGGGCTCAAGGTCAAGGCGGACTGAAACGGCCAACCGCAGGAATATCCGGGAATATTTCGAGGATTGGACGTCTCAGTCCAACACAGAGATTGAGCCCGAGAGGGGGTTTTGAAACCACTTCTATGGCATTTTTGTCAGATAAGCATTTTTTGTCAGCCAGAGCTCCTCCATTCGGTACATATGCCAGTAATCATGCATCAGGGTGTGGCGGGTCAGAATGTAAAGGGAATAGTTTTCGTATTCCGGGTGTGTGGCCGTCTTTTTCCAGGTAATTTCCTGAGCGCTTTCAAGGAGCAGGAGCTGATTTTTCCGGCAGTGTGCGAACTGGTCGAGGGCGGCATTCATGTTCATTCGCGGCGGGGTATCGGGTTCGTCCGCGCCGTTGCCGGGAATGTACGGAACAAATTCCGGGTGATCTTCATTTATGAACCGCTCAAAACGGTCCAGCAACATGGGCTGCACCTGAGCCAGGTGGCTGACGTGCTCTGCGACCGTCCAGAACCCCTCGCCCCTTCTCAAGTCTATTTTGTTTTCGGGAACGGCCAATACGAATTCAGACAATATATTCGGCGTTCGTCTCATTCCTTCCAACAAGTCTTCGATGTCACGCATTTTTTTCATCCTTTGGGTCTGATCATGAACGTGTGCTTTGCATTTTTATGGATCGGTTCCGGGCTCCCTTATTCAACCTTAAAAAAGTTTTGGCCGCTCCATAGCCCTCGGGCGTCAGAAATGCGACGGTTTTTAGCTTGTTCATATCCACTTATAAACGTCCAAAACATACATTTTGCATCTCCTGATGAGACTTTAGAATAAGCCGCCAATCGAAATCAAGCCTTTAATGTTTATTTCTATTAAACGCCTCCAAGCTCTGCTTTCATTTCTTGTTCGATCGCCCTTATACGGCGCGTGATATTTAGCATGACATTTTGAGAAGATTCGCCAAGCTTCTGCATGGCAATCTGTTGCTTGTTGATATACAACTGGCCGAGTTCAGATTCAAAAAAGTGTATCAAGGATCTCAATTCTTCATCGGAATATATTGATTCGATAATTTTCAAATGGTTTCCTTTGATTTTTTCCCAGCTCAATTCCTCCATCAAAATATTGGTCATCTTGTTGGTATATTTTTCAATGAGTTTTCGTTGATTTTCATCCCAGTTATTCGCTTTGGAAAGTCTATTCATTTGCTGCGACATCAGTGTTTTTAGCATATCGAGTAATTTGCTGTTTTGTTCCTTTTGCCGGGTAACAATCAAAAACTTTTCTGCGAGGGTGTCCGATTTATCTTGATTTGCATCGGAACTCACGGGAACAAACAAAAAAAACAGAATCAGAATCATCACGAATTTTTTCATAGATTCCCCTTTATAGATTGGATACATTCACTCCGCTGAAAGCGGCTTCCCGCTGTTAATATTCCGGACAATATATTTCAAATGTTCAACACTGATACTGCAGCAGCCGAGTATTTTTACACCATATTTTTTAATCACGGCTGCTTCCATTAAAATGAAATCATGATTATTGAGAATCTTTTGTATGTCCATCTAATATTTTTTGTCTTTCAGCAAATCCTTGAGGATCGCGAACGGTTTGTTGTCGTGATGAGACGCCCCTTGTGCACCAGCCGGCGTTGTTTCATCATACCATTGGGCAACTTCATCCCGCGAATGTTCGTTGTCGTGACAGTAGATGCACAAGAGCTCCCAGTTGCTGCCGTCCGGCGGATTGTTATCGTGGTTGTGATCCTTATGATGAACCGTGAGTTCTCTAACCCTCTTGCCAGAAAATTCGCGCCCGCACCGTGCACAAATCCATGGAAACATCTTGAGCGCCCGCCCTCGATAGGTCTTTTCCTGACGCTCCCGATCTCGCCGAATATCGGCGATCATTTGATCGCGCCGGTCTGACTCGCTCCCTGTTTTATTCGATGACATGTGAATTCCCTTCTGTGTTGATCTTTTCTCGTTGAAAAGCCAGTCTAAAAACCTTTTCTTTCATCCGTTTAAATTCGAAGCTCGGCCTTTGTCGGACTTATTTGATTTGCAACACCTTGCGGATGTCGTCTTCATGGATATCAACATGCTCGTAAGCCCAGGTAATGAATCGTTCAAGTTTGCCATGGCCATGAAATGGATGCCGTCCTTCACGAATAAAATCCTGTTTTGTCATCCCTTTCACGATATCAATGGTGTCGCCACGAACGGATTTGAATTGTTCAAGGAGTTCTTTCAGAGTCAGCCCGTCCAGCTTTTTGGGCTGGGTAAGGTTAAATCGATCCACATCAAAATCTTCGGGTGAGCCCGGACCGCCGGATAGAATGTTTTTAAACAATTTCTGCATGGAACGTTCGATGGTAATGAAATGCGCCAGAATTTGTTTAACGGTCCATTTTGCGCCGTCGGCATAAACTTTAGTTCGAAGTTGGTCATCGGATAACGAACTGAAAAACGATAGGGTATTTTTCAAATTGTTTTCGAGTTGATCGATGATTTCAGTACGTCGGTCGGTCATAAAATCTCCTCATGCAAGATGTTCGGTGTCGTATAATTCTTTGAACGGGGGTATTATGTACCATTTAATCTTTTCTTATTTCCAGGGTTTTTTTGATATCCTGCAACTTATTCAATAATGTGGATGTCGTGAATCAAGAATGCCCCAACACGGTATGCGGCTTGTAGGACGAGCCGAGGCGTTCAACTTCGTCTTCGCTGAGCTTGACCTGGGTGGCTGCCACCGCCTCCTCGATGTGCGCGATCTTGCTGGCGCCGACAATGGGTGCCGCCAATCCCGGCTGATGAAGCAGCCAGGCGTATGCGATTTTGGCGTTGCTTTCACCGCGTTGGGAGGCCAGTTCGCTGAGGTGGTTCACCACGGCGAAGTCTTCTTCCCGATAGTAAAGTTTTTGAGCGAAATCGTCGGTCTTGGCACGGGTCGTGCGGCCTGCCGAGGTATCGTCCGGTGCTCGGTTGCCGGCCAAAAACCCTCTGGCCAGCGGACTCCAGGGGATCAAGGCCACGCCCATATCACGGCAAAGCGGAATCATTTCCCGCTCTTCTTCCCGATAAATCAGGTTGTAATGATTCTGCATCGATACGAACCGCACCATCCCTTTGGAGCGGGCAATGTGCTGGGCCTTGGCAAACTGCCAGGCATACATGCTAGACGCCCCGATATAGCGGACCTTTCCCGATTTGACGACATCGTGCAGGGCCTCCATGGTTTCCCCGATGGGGGTTTCATAATCCCAGCGATGGATCTGATACAGGTCGATGAAATCGATCCCCAGACGCTTGAGGGACGCATCTACCGCCGCAAAGATGTGCTTGCGCGACAATCCGGCGGTGTTCGGCGGAGGGGGCGCGGATTCTGCCTGGCCCCCCTGAAAGGCTTTGTCGACCGGGAAAAATACTTTGGTGGCAATCACGACTTCGTCCCTTCGGGTAAACTCCCGTAGAAACTTGCCGGTCAGTTCTTCTGATGCGCCGGATGAATACATATCGGCGGTATCGAAAAAGTTGACGCCCAGCTCAATGGCGCGCTTTACGATGGGGCGTGCATCCGCTTCATCGAGTACCCACGGCCGCCATTTCGAAGTTCCGTAAGTCATCATCCCAAGGCAAATACGCGATACCTTGAGACCGGTTTGTCCTAAATTAACATACTCCATAGGGTCCTCCCTGTTTTAGGCTTATCGTTTCAATTTTTTCTTTTGTCTTTTAAATAGATGTCTTTTGAGGGACCGTCGCCGACAGCGCTTTCCTGGATTTGAAATAGATTTGTCGCCGATACAAGTTCCCCCAGCTTTTTGTCACCATAGTTTCTCGGATCGAATTCCGGGGTCTGCTTGGCAATGTAACTCCCCACGGATGCGAGATGTGCCCAGCCGGAATCGTCCGAAGATGCCTGAACAGCGTTTTTTAATAAATCAACGAATCTTGTGTCCTTTTAAGGGCCGGCTAGTGCTTTATGCAGATCTTGCCGAAATGTTTTCCGGAGGACAGATAGTCAAGGGCAATGCGCAAGCCCTCGAATTCGAATACGCTATCGATGACCGGCGTAATTTTGTGCTGCGTCATTGCCGAGGCCATTTGGGTAAAATCATCCCGGTTGCCGACAGTGATTCCCTGCAGCCGAACGTGTCGCGTTACGATAGGTCCCAACGGCAAATCCATGTTGCCGCCCGCCAGTACACCAATCAAACTTATGGTGCCCCCGGCCCGAACAGCACGAAGCGATTGCGGAAGCGTGCCTTGACCGCCGACCTCTATAATGTGATCAATACCTTCGCCACCCGCAATCTCACGTGCACGTTTACCCCATTCCGGAACCTTGCGATAGTTGATGGTTTCGTCAGCACCCATCCTGCGTACGCGGGCCAACTTGTCATCACTGGAGGATGTGACGATGACAACGGCATCGAGCATCTTTGCGAACTGCAAGGCAAAGAGCGAAACACCGCCCGTGCCCTGGACTAATATTTTGTCCCCTGGCGCGATAGCGCCCTCCGTAACCAATGCACGCCAGGCCGTCACCGCTGCAGTGCCAAGGGAACCTGCTTCCATGTCGTCCAGCTCAGCGGGTGCATGCGCCACGCCATGCTCGGGAAGCACCATGTATTCCGCCATGGTTCCATCGAGCTCAGACCCCAGGCTCAGAGACAATCTTTTTTTATTGGGCGGGCCGTTTGTCCAACTCTGAAAGAATAGCGGGCAAACCCTGTCTCCGATTTCAAAGTGTGTTACGCCGGCTCCCACCGATTCCACGATTCCCAAACCGTCACTGAGCATAATCAGCGGCAACGCCTTCATCCTGGATCCATAGCCGCGTATCGGCACAAGAAGATCTCGATAATTGACGGCGGATGCCTTCATTCTAATTCGCACCTGTCCGTCTCCCGCTTGAGGATCCGGCCGGGTGTTGATGCGCACATTGTCCATTGACCAGTCGCCTTCGACTTGAAAGACTCTCATGTGTCGTTCCTCCTATAAGTGGTTTCAAAACCTCCCCTCGGGCTCAATCTCCGTGTTGGACTGAGACGGTCAATGCTCGAAATATTCCCGATATTCCTGCGGTTGACCGCCTCAGTCCGCCTTGACCTTAAACCCGATTGAAGATTCTGAAATCACTTCTAATCCTTTTTATACCAAGCGTCGATCAGGTTTGCCAAATTCGTATCCAAGTCAGTGCGTTTCCTGGAACCGGCAAACCAGAGTACAATTGAAATAATAACGGTGATGCATGCAATCGTATATGACAGATGTTTACCCTGCCAAAGTCCAACAAACCATTCCCTGAATTCTGCGGCCAGGATGTTGCCTTTGCCGCCAAAAAGTTCTAATTCTCTCAAGAATAGTTTGGTGTTCATAGGATTATAGCCAAAGGGATGTTCCGCCGGAGGCCCAGCCGTAAAGTAGATAACTGCCGAGATTAACATGCCTGCACCGAAAGTTACATAAGAAATCAAACGTAATAGACCAGGATTAAAGTAATGCGGTCGATGTGTCGGTTTGGATTTCAAGCGAAAAAAGGCTTCGATGTTCGACAGATCATCGTCTGATAATTTGAATCCGCGACGCCGAAGCTCCGTGATAGCCAATTGGACGGCCTCTATTTTGTAGCATGAATAACGGGTTATATAGTTAAACAGCTCATCATCGGAAAGGGTCGGGATTCTTGAGTAAAAGGTGTCATGCTTTGGATTCATAGTGTGTTGCGCCCCAACGAAATGTTGAGGGATCGGGAACAAAACCCTCTCGCGGATTTACAAAGATCAAATCGATTAACATCCATTGTTAAAAATTCATGAGGCGTCTTTCATAGACGACCAAAGGTTCGTAGCCGAAGATGGCATTCAGATGATGCAAAAACGCGTGGCGCCCTTCTTGCCGCCACTGCGCTTCAATGACTTCATTCACTTTCCGGTAGTTCTCCTGCAGGTCGTCGAGATTGGAGAGGTCGCTTTCTTTGATCTTTTCCTTCGAGACCGCGTCGATAAGGTTCACCCACATTCGGCTCACACCCATAATGTAAAAAGGCCAGGTCCTTTTTATTTCCGGCGACCAGTGGGGGTCGCTCGTGGCCCCCAAATCAGTCAGCAGATCGTCGGTTGTGTCGTCATAAATCGTGTCCACCACCAGATGCGCAGCAATGAGTTGATCGAGAAGCCGGCTTGACCGGATGGCGTCATAAATCTCTTGCGCTGTTTCCCTGGAGGCATAGAATATAAAGCTGAATTGATGGCCGGTCTGATCTTTCAACGCCCGGCGATGGAACCGCCAGAGAGGGATCTCCTTTTGATATTGATCGAGCACGGGTAAGACGACCCTGTGGGCCAGTATGAGGTCCATGTACCACGCGGGATCTTTGTCCTGCGGCCAATCCATGCGAAACCGGGCATACCACCAACCCTTTTCGGCAACTCCCGCCTTTTGCCCAACCGATTCGGGCTCAACCGGTTTTACCTTTTTAACGTTGCCAGTCCATGCACAACCGGAAATCGCAATCGCAACCAGCACCCCCATTAACCAAAACGCGCACTTTCTTTTCCGCAAGCCAGGCCTCCTTTAAACGTGTATTTTTGTTACCCGAAACGGCCGTTTAAGCCATTTTCAAATATTTTGCCAACGCGTTCAATTTGTCTTATCCATAATATAAGGTAAGATGCGAAATTTGAATAGATATTCCATTTTTTTCACGCGATAACCATGCGATAGAAATCCATGTGGGTGAGCTTCAGCACCTCGACTTTCTCAAGACCGGCCAGCCTCGTTAGTTTTACAACCTTTTCCGGTGAGAGGCGGTGCTCAAGAGGTGGCCCCTGTTCCTCTTGTATGTAGGGCCATTCCAGTACAACCACCCTCGCTGTAGCAACCCTTCGAGCCTCGCTTAAGGCGCCGATCGGGTCGTCGGTCTCGTGCAGCACGTGCCCTAAAAAAACGACCTCGAAGGCGCCATCCCCATAGGGGATCGCCTCTGCAGCACCTTGCCTGAACTCCGCCCTCGGCACGATTCGTCCGGCCTCTTGCAGCAAATCGCTGTTGGTATCGATTCCCGTGACCACGCACCCCCTTGCCGCGAATGCTTCTGCAAAAACGCCGGTACCAGTGCCGACGTCTAGTATATGGGGTGTGGCCAATCCTTCAATGCTGAGGGTCGCCACCCTGTCTACCTCGAGGCTCGCAATCCTCTCGGCGGACCGCAGGCGATCAGCGTCACCATGAAAGCGCCGTTCGTGTTCTTTCTCGGTCTTATCTTGCCGAGTTTTCTCTGATGCATCCAATTCCCAGGTGTTGTAACAAATCACCTCTGATTCGGATTTTCGATTTCTGGGGCTGTGCTCCAGATCCCTGTGCTTTTCGCTTAACGATGCATCATCCCCCGGATAACCCATCGCAACGAGGGTGATTACAATGTACTCATCAGGGATGTGGAATGCGGCTTTTATTTTGAAGGGGTCAAAACCTGCAATGGCATGGACATAAAGGCCCTCTTTAAAACCTTGAAGCATGAGATTTTCAGTGGCCAATCCGCAATCGAACAAGGCATAGTCCCTGCGGTCACTCAATCGGCAACCGAACTCCGATTTTGTTGCCACCACGACGACTGCCGGCGCTTTTTTAACCCAGTAATTCCCGCTGGACAGGGCGTCATGGATCTTTTTCAGGGCCTTATCATCGGTTACGACAAGAAAACGCCACGATTGATTGTTGAAACAGGATGGCGCATAGGTTGCCGCAGTCATAAGTCTATGAATGATTTTATCGGGTATCTTTTTATCACTCAGCGCCCGTTTCGCTCTTCGGATGTTAATTTCGTGAATCAGTTCTTTCATCGGTTTCTTCCTTTCAAAGCGAATTTGGGATCAAAGCGCTTAATTTTTAAGATGGGAATCGATGGTTTTCATTTTGTTCCTTCATGAATTCTTAAAAAAATGTTGCGGAGTTCGCAGCTTTACCGGGCCTGTATAATAAGATAAAAACGAACCGAGTCTTTTTCAAATTATTTTCTTATAATCTTTGGATCAGATAAATAAATGTGGGGTGCTTACTATAAATCTCGATTTTCACGCCGCCGCCGGAACCGTTTGTTGGTGTTACTTTGCTGTGTCATCGCAGTTCGACAATTCCTCCTTCAGTTCGCAAGGTGGCAATCAACGCTGGGCGGGGTCCGGACGCCACCGGGAGATTCATGCCGACCGCAGAGAGCGCGTGCATCACTACCGTCGGCTCCGGGTGCTCTGCACGCAACGATTGCAACACGGGTCCCCGAGACGCCGAAGCTGCAGGATGTGGGCTGTCTCCCCAGTCAATAAAGAAGGGAACGATACCGTCCGCGATAACCGTCGATGGATCCGTGAACCGCCAACGGAGAAGTGAACCGTCCGATCTCTGGCGGGTGCCCGAGACAACTGGCCCAAGATAAATGCCACGGGCCTTGGCCTTCGCTCTGAGCTTGTTCAATTCAGCTTCCTTGACTGCCCACGTCACGAAACGCGGCGCATCAAGACTGTCTATCTGAAACCAACGTGGACGGACCGTCTCCGCTTGTATCGGATCTGGGCCGATAACCTCGAGGTATGAGCGGTCAGACAGCGCGAACAGAGCGTTGCGCGTACCGCGACCTGGGTGCTGTCCTCCTGGATCCGGACACACGCCGAGACGCTTTTCCAAATCTGCGACGCTTTCCTCAAGGTCGGTGGTCGCGTACACGAGGTGATCGATTCTTGTTAGGAGGGGATCCTTCATCTCAACTCTTATCCTGGGTTGCGCCAACGCTTGTTTTGCAACCTAACGCTCCGCTTCAGCCGCGCGCGACATGAGCGTCGGCTGGAAGCGAGGTTCTTTGATATTTTCCTTATATGATAAGGCAAGATCGGCACTATCAAATATGGTCAGTGGATAGGGTTCCGGAGCCCTTTGCTCCTATTTGGCCTTCTTCCTGAGAAAAATCACCTTAAATGTCCTGTTCATTGCGGCCTGATAGTAGTAGCCCACCAGGGCATCTTTTTCTGCAAAGTAATAAAGGGTGTATGTGGAGCCGGGATATCCCTTGTCCTGTAATTTAACGAAGAGTTTGACAAAGCCTTCCTGGGCGGCAACATTACTCTCCGCCACATGGATTTTACCGGGATTGAAGTATCCGACATCCGCAGATCCGTCAGTTTTGATGTCTCGCACTTGAATAGTGTAATTCCCGTCGGTCCGGGCCCATTCACCGACAACTACATCGAAGTTGAGCGGTTGCGCAATCGCGGAGAGCGCCATGATTAACTGCAATCCCAGGCAGACTGCCAGAACCGCCAAAGCATGTGCGTTTATCCGTTTCATAGTAAGCAATCCTCTTTTTCTAAAAGGGCCATTTCTAAGTATCCTTTGGTTACTGTAATCGACGGGATCTTTGGCACGCATACTCAAGTATGTCGAGGTCTTGATACGAGGTTCCAACGCCTATATCGGACGAAAAGACTTTTTTGAGATGACCTCTGACCATATCCTGATATACTCAAATTTGAAAATAATCAATAATGAAAACAGATGACAGACTATAGAACTTCTCACCTTCTGATTTTCCGGCCTTCGCTTGCCCGGCGACTTGTCTGGTCGAAGCTCGTCGAGCGAAGCCTGAAGCTAAAAGAGCGAAGAAGGGATCTCCGACCTTTCATCCCTAAACGGCGGGTTCGTAATGAAGAAGGACGTTTCCGTTGCCGAAAACCCGGGACTTTTTCAGCTTCAGGGTCAGCTTGTCTTGAATGCCTTGGAACATGGTCTTTCCCTTTCCCAGGACAACGGGGTTCACCATGATTTGAAATTCATCGATCAATCCATGGGGCGCCAATTGCGAAACAATGCTGCCGCTTCCCAAAATGGCCATGTCTCTTCCGGATTCCTGTTTCATTTTCCGTAATACCGACAGCATATCCGCCTTCACAAGCCGCGTATTGTTCCATTCGGCCCTATTGAGGGTTCGGGAAAAAACGATCTTCGGGAGGTTGTTCATTCTTTCGGCCACAATGGGATCGTTCTTGATTGCTTGCGGGGTGGGCCAGAAGCTTGCCATAAGCTCATAGGTCACGCGGCCGAATAACAGGGTATTGCCGGCCGTGACCTTTTCTATGGCATATTCATTGAACTCCGCATCGACGTTATGCCAGGAGATGTCGCCGTCCCGGCCTGCAAAGTAGCCGTCAATGGACACCAGGTTGAAAACGACGATTTTTCGCATTTTTTCTTCTCCATGTTTAGGTTTGCCGACCGTAATGGTAATTGACCATCCATTGAATTCCGAATTTGTCGGTGAGCATTCCGAAATATGCGTTCCAGAATTTTTTCGCCGTCTGCTTCGGAAAGCTGCTCGCATCCCGGATCTCCGGATCCCTGCGGCATGTCTTTATACCGCTGAAGCGACACAAATTCTCCGCCAAAGACTGATTTATAAAAATTAAACGCTTTTTCCGTATTGTCAATGAAGTGTAAATCCCGACTTCGGTCAGTTGCGGTGGGTCTTGCAGTTATTTTCGGCATAGACGGGGCCAGTTTCGCATCGATCTTTGCCACACGATCGACGGCCAGCAGAATTTGTTCGCGAGACAGTACGCCGCCGCCGGTCGGGACCGCTGATACGGCCAGCCGCAAGGGGAATGAAACCGTGTGGATGCCGGAGTACTTCAACCGGTGCTGCTCTCTGCATCCATTTGAAATAAGACTGATTCCGTTTTGAAATTAGCGGAAAGGTAAATTCAAATAATTGAGATTTACACAGCATATTTTTCGCCTATGCATTGGTGTGGCCCATCGAAAACGGTCAATTTAGATTAAATCACCACCATAGTCGACCTGCATGGAGAGATGATGTATCGAATTTATCAGATCTTCAAGGGGAAACGGTTTTGTGAAAACAGCCTCAAAATGATTGTTCTTGAGGAGCCAGGGAGTTGCAGAGATAACAATGATTGGCGTACGAGGTCTATCGGAATTATGAATGTGATCAATAACGTCTCGACCGTCCAGTCCCGGCATTCGAATATCTGTGATGACCAGGTCAAATCGACCAGTATCAAATTTTTGGATACCCTCTCGGCCATCCAGGGCGACTTCAACCTTATAGCCGGCTTTCGATAATGCGATTCTAATGATATCTGATATCGCTTTTTGATCATCGATAACTAAAATACGGTACATGGCATCACCAAAATTTATTGATTGGAGGGGTAATTCCCTCTTTTTTGGATTGCCGTCTTCAATGGATGACCGGTTAATCTTTAACCTACAATAATTATTTGCTTTGAATAACCGCCGCCTTACTTAGTTCATTTCACCTGCGATGGGATACCGGCATTTTTTCTGCAATTGGTATGCCATAAAATGTAACCATTTGTATATTTTGATGTTTTTAATCTGTCGATCGAATGACAGGTGAAATGGATGGATGGTTTACCATACAGTGCGAAGGGGAATTCGATAGTAATAGTGATTCAAGCATCTATAAATAAATGGTTTTAAAGAGAAGGAATTATCCTTCAGTTGATCCGGGTTGGGGAAAATAACGGTTCAATGAATACCGGAAAAGGCGCAGTTAACCCTTCCTTCATCCGTCGTCCCCCCCATCTTTCCTTGTCCTGCCTCTGCCTTCCGATTCGCTTTTTTGACATATTTGGGCAGTTTTTAAGACAATATGCGGCAAACCCGTTTTCCGGTTCTCAAAGATGTTTTTCTAACCTATTGAAATGTCCATAAATCCTCAAAACCCTAAAATGGCATATATATTGCCTGCCCAAGTAGAGATCTTCGCGTTATGAAGGCTCCGAACGATGGTGCCGATTTTACTGAGCTCGATGGAACAAATTTTGGTTGGGAGATCAAATTTGCATAACGATAATTTCGATGTCTGACATACAGGAGGGATATGTTATGAGGACAAAAACAGCAATCGCAATTTTTGTCGGGGTCCTGTTCGTTACGCTGACAGGCTTTGCACCGAAAAGTAATGCAGAAGTCAGTGTAAATATCGGCATCAATGTGCCGCTGCCCCATGTGGTTCTTCACGCGCCGCCGGCGGTGGTGGTCATCCCCGGAACCTATGCGTACTATGCGCCGGATGCCGGGGTGGAGATTTTCTTTTATCATGGCTATTGGTATCGGCCGCATCACGGGCACTGGTATCGGGCGAGAGGCTACAACGGGCCCTGGCGAAATATCCGGCATGCCAGGGTGCCCCATGCATTTCGAAATTTACCGCCTCATTTTCGCCGCACGGTCCAGCATAATAGACGAATTCGATATGGAGACTTCCATAAGAATTGGAGATCGTGGGAAAAGCAAAAGCACTGGGACAGACACGTTAAACAACGCGAAGTCCGAAAAGTTCGTCATGACGTTAAATGGGAAAAAAGCAAAAACCGCCGGAACGACGTTCGGGAAGTGCATCATGTCGAGAAAAAGAAAATCAGCCGCAGTCCGGACGAGGTGCGAAAGGTCCGTCATAACAGAATGACGGAAAAAGAACGCGGCACCCACGCCTGGCAGGCCGAGAGAAAGAATCACAAATAAAGTAATAAAACAACTGCGATAAAATCGCGCAGCGATTTTATGAGACTCCCGTCCCGCTGAAATCGGGACGGGAGAGATCGGCAAATGGTTCACCCGCTTTCGGTGGTCTGAAATAGCTGTCCGCGCTGATTTTTAAATTTGAATTCCTCGCTGCTTGCAGCGCGGGATGAATTCAAATAAAGATAAGATCCTTATTTAAAACGAAAGTGCGGTGCCGCAGCTCTCTGGGCTGTGGCAAAAATTCCGAAATACCCCGCAGCTTGCTGCGGGGATAGGAATTTTAGCCTTTCGCCAACTCAGCGGCATAGCCGCGTTTCATAAAATCGTTACACGATTTTATTCAAAATGCTCGAATCGGGTAATTTGCGATTAAATCTCCGTGGCGATCTTATCGATCAGCTTGCGTGTGGGCCAAACCCGGATCCCGATATGTCGCAAT
>JAJDND010000052.1 GCA_022340885.1 Desulfobacterales bacterium
TCCCGGTAAATCTTAGAAGTTTTAATTACCACGCGATAGACGGAACAAACGGTCATATCGAAGAGGTCGTCGAACGGATCAATACCTATTCGCTTCTATCCGGTCCGAGAGTCGTTTCGCTTTGCGATTCAAGGATATTCTATTCGAAACAAAATGAAGGACAACTGCTTGAAAAAGCCCACAACGCCTATAAAGACCAAAATATGAATCAGGCGGCAACATTTCTTCTGACGCTTTTGAGTCTTTTGAACCTGTCGCTGGATGATATCGATGAGACTCATAAAATAAGCATTTTAAAAATGAAGGGCGGTACGCCGGAGGAAGCTCAGTGGCTTGATCAAATCATAAATTTTTGCAAGGAAAACCGTCTTTCCATTCCCTCCGGAGAATACAATGCCGATCTTTTGCAGCGTGCCATAGAAAAAGGGTTCCCCGAAAGAAACCATCTGGTCATTACCGCCGACATGGTGGATAAACGCCGCAAGCTTTTTAAAATTATAAAAGAACACGGCGTTATTATTGACTGCTCTGTGCCGAAAGGGGATCGAAGGGCGGATAAAATCGCACAGGAAGCGGTCCTTGCCGAGCGAATGGAAACCCTTCTTCGACGATACGACAAGGTAATGAATAAGAAAGCATACCAGGATTTGTATGCCTTGACCGGATTCGATATTGATACTTTTTCCGATAATCTGAAAAAACTGATTGACTTTGTGGGCGATGAAAAAGAGATCACCGCGGAAGATGTCGCGTTTTTATTAACACGCACCCGGAAGGATCCCATATATGAATTGACGAATGCGGTTGCCGATCGAGATGCCGAACAGTCCCTCTTTATTTTAAATTCGCTTTTGCTGGAGAATTTTCACCCGCTTCAGATTCTGGCTTCGATCACCAATCAGATCAGAAAGCTGGTCGTACTCAAGGACTTTGTGGAAAGTTCTCATGGCAGCGCGTGGTATCCTGGAATGCCGTACGCTCAGTTTGCAGACCGCATGATGGCGGCAGTTCAGTCATACAACATAGAATTTATGGATCGGATTGAAAAATCCAATGAGATGCTTTCAGGGGATATGAGCGCGAATAACCAGAAGGCGAAAAAAGGACGCAAAGCTAAAAGGGGGTTGCCGGTCACGGATCTCGAGATTGCCGGCAACCCTTATCCCGTGTATAAACTGATGTTAAACACGGAAAAGTATAATAAAAAAGATCTTGTCGAAGCTCTGGAGCATCTGAGCCAGGCCGATATTCGACTCAAATACACAAAACAAAAACCCAAGACAGTACTGGAAGAGGCTATCTTCCGGATATGCAATACTAACCCGGACAAGCTGAAAAAACGTTTTAAATAAAATGGGAAGTACATTCTCGTTTCAAAATATTTGTGTTTATTCGCAGATAAAAGGAGAAACCGGGTGGGATTTATCAGGCAGCAGGAAGAACGTCTGGCCGTAAGACTGTTGATTTGGCAGTATCAACGGTTGAAGATTCCTGTGCCGGCGATGGAAGCACTTGAAAAACAGGCGGCAAGGTTTGTTGAGGACGCCCACCGAATTGCCCGTGACAGAGGGCGAAATGTCGTATCCATTCTCAAAGAAATGATAACCGATATTAAAAAAGGCGGCGGCAATACATAAACCAGTCCCTTTTAAGGCCGGTGTATTATTTTGTTGAAAAAGAACAACCATTATGGTATTCAGCCACATCAATCAAAGGGTTGTATCTTGTTATTCTATTTAAAACAGAAGGTTAATTAGTGTCGAGAAAAGGAGGCCGTCATGCGAAAAAGTTGGGTGTTTATTATTTCCTGTATCGTGATCAGTTTGATTTTTATCCCTTCCGCCTGGTGTAAGACAAAAACGATCAAGATCGGGATCAATGCCCCAATGACCGGGGATATTCCAAAAGTGGGCGAAGGCACGAAATATGCCGCCGAGATGTGGCTCGAAGATGTCAAGGCCGCCGGTGGAATAGCGGTCGGGGGAAAGAAGTATCCGGTAAAACTGGTTATCGAAGACAATGAATCCAAAGCGGAATCGGCAGTAAAAGTCAATACCAAGATGATTACAGAAGATGAGGTTCTGGTCATTGTCGGACCTCAGGCGTCCAAGCAGGCGATCCCGGCAGGGGAGGTCGCCAACAACTATAAGACCCCCATGATCAGTCCTTGGTCCACCAACCCGGATACCACCAAGGACCGCCCTTATGTATTTCGCGGCTGCTTTCTCGATCCTTTCCAGGGACCGGTACTGGCCAATTTTATTAAAGGTGAGTTCGGGTTCACCAAGGCCGCTGTGCTGTATGATGTGGCCAGCGATTACCCCAAGGGGCTTGCCGAATTTTTTAAACAAGCCTGGGAAAAGCTGAACGGCCCGGGATCTGTTGTGGCTTTTGAAAGTTTTACCACAAAAGATGCGGATTTCAGCTCGCAGTTGACAAAGATTATAAAATCAGGTGCCCAGGTATTGTTTACGCCTCAATACTACAATGAAGTGGCCTTGATTGTGCAACAGGCCCATGAGCTGGGATGGAACAAACCGATTGTAGGCAGCGACAGTTGGGGTTCGGCGGAAACGGTGCAGCTTTGCGGTAAAGATTGCTACGGGCTTTTTTTCAGCACACATTACGCTGCCGCGGGAGCAAAGGGAAAAACCAAAGAGTTTATCGATCGGTATAATAAAAAGTACGGATATGTGCCGGACGATGTGGCGGCCCTGACATGGGATTCTCTGGGCATTGTAAAGACGGCCATCGAGCATGTCGGCAAATTGACGGGCAACATCGAGAAGGATCGTAAGAATGTCCGTGATGCGATGGCCAAGGTCAAGGAATATGACGGAATTACCGGTAAAATGACCTTTACCGAAGACGGAGATCCCATAAAGTGCGCCGTCATCGTCAGGATCAGTAATAAAGGCGAATATGAGTTTTATAAATCTGTTTGCCCGTAACGGCGGGTTTAGACGGCCATAATGTGTTTTCAAAATTGGTGGTCCGCTGGATTGTTTTAGCCCAAGGCTGCTATTTCATTTTTTTTTTGCAAAATAAAGGCGGGCCAGGGCAACGCGCCCTGAGCCCGCTTTTTTTTGAAAGAGCAAGAGAGTCCGCTAAATGACATTTTTCTTCCAAAACCTGATAAACGCATTGCAATGGGGCAGTTTTTACGCACTGATTGCTCTGGGATACTCCATGGTATACGGTATCCTGATGCTGTTTAATTTCGCGCACGGCGATATTTTCATGGTTGGTGCTTATATCGGTTTTGGCGTGGCGACCGGCGTTACGGCGCTGGCATCATTCGGCGCCATTGTCCTTCCCAAATGGTTGATTTTGGTTTTGACCATTATCATTTCGATGTTTCTGACCTCTTTTGTCGGTATGCTTGTGGAAAGACTGGGCTATCGGCCTTTGCGGGAAGCGCCGAGAGCTTCGGCAGCCATCACCGGTTTGATGATCGGTATCATTCTCGAGACCGGAAACCTGGCCCTGTTGGGCGCCCAAAGGGTTCGTTTTCCGACGCTGATCAAATCCGAGACATATAATATCAGCGGCGTATTTGTCACCAATAAAAAGATTATGATCGTGGTTGTTTCCCTGATGCTGATGTTGGCATTGCACCAGTTCGTTCGAAGAACCAAATGGGGAATGGCCATGCGGGCCATGGCCTTTGACTTCGTCGTTGTACCTCTGATGGGCGTACCTATAAACACCATTGCCGCCATGACGTTTGCCATTGGTTCTGCGCTGGCAGCCGCAGCAGGTATTTTATTTGGCGTTGCGTATCCGGTGTTGGACCCGTATATGGGAATTGTTTTCGGGTGGAAGGCTTTTGTAGCCGCGATATTGGGCGGCCGCGGATCTATTCTTGGCGCCACGCTGGCCGGATTTTTGTTGGGTTTCCTTGAAATATTTGTGGCTATGATTTTCCCATCGACGCTGCGTGATTTGATTGCATACTCCATTATTCTGCTGATACTGACGTTCAGGCCCCACGGATTTTTCGGCGAACCTTACAGCGCGCGGTTGAGGCTCTGATTGATGAATGAAGAATACGGAAAAATTATCGGAATTACACATTCCATAAAACGCAAGGCCCGATCTCTGTTTTCAGAGGTTCCGCTGCTTGGGTGGCTTTTCGGGATGCTGATCGCGGTGATACTGGAGCGATACGTCGGCGAGGCGCTGGCTGAGAGTTTAGGGTTGTCCAAGATACCGATGCTTTTCGGTGTCGTGATGATGCTTAAAAATCCCCTGATGATTCCGAGTACGGTCCTGTATCTCTTTACGATATTTGTTTTGCCGATCAGCGTTGTGGCACGCTTGATCTCCGGACCAGCAAACCGTGTGGCAGCAAAGCTTCTCGATCTTCCAATATTGATTTCGGTGATCATCCATATCGGATTGCTTTATGCTGTGCTGTATTTGTGGTCGGAAGCGAGTGCTTACCGGGTGCTTACCCTCAAGCTCACCCTGATCGCCGTCATACTGACCCTGAGCTTGAACGTCGTGAACGGCTACATGGGAGAATTTTCGTGTTCGCATCCCGGATTCATGGCGCTCGGCGCATATGCCGCGTCAGTCTTCACCGTTGTCCTTTTTGTCGACGACAAATTATTTGGTCATGCATTGCTTCCGGCCGCGTTAGCTCCTTTTATGTTTCCCATTGCATTGATCATCGGAGGGATCGTTGCGGCGTTTGGAGCCCTGGTCATCGCCATACCGTCGTTTCGAACACGGGGCGACTATCTGGCTATTATTTCCCTTGCGTTTATGTTCATCGTAAAAAGCATGATCGAAAATCTGGAAGTCGTGGGAGGGCCCAGAGGACTGAGCAGCCAGCCGGACCTGGCAAGCTTGCCGACGGTTTTTATTTGGACGGTGGCATGCATATGGGTTACCAACAACTTTGTACGATCGACGATGGGAAAGGCGTTGAATGCCGTGCGTGATGATGAGGTTGCGGCCAACGCCATGACGGTGAATACACGGCGCACCAAAATCACGGCATTTTTGTTTGCGGCTTTTTGGGCCGGTGTTGCCGGCGGACTTTTTGCACATGTGCTAAGATATGTCAACCCCGGCACGTTCGGTTTGCAAAAACTGGCTGAGGTACTGGCAATGGTGTATTTTGGCGGGTTGAACTCTGTATACGGATCCATCGTGGGGGGGGTAAGTCTGAGCATGCTGGGTGAAGCGTTGCGGCCGCTTGAGATTTTTAAATGGATCATTATACCGCTTTTGCTGATTTTGATAATGATTTATAGACCCACAGGCCTTGTTGCTTTCAAAGAATTTAATGTCGGAAAACTCGTGATGCCGAAAAACAAATCAGACCAAAGGAAGTCGGATGGCGCTGCTTCGGGTTGAAAAAATGAGCCACGAATTTGGCGGGTTGCGCGCGGTTAACAACTACAGCCTGGAGATTGAAAAAGGTCAGATCAGGGGGCTGATCGGACCCAACGGGGCCGGCAAAACAACGATTTTCAATCTCATCACCGGAATATACAAGCCCACGGAAGGGGAGATCTATCTGGAAGGGAAGAAGATAACCGGTCTTCCGCCCAACCAGATTGCGTCCCATGGTCTGGGTAGAACATTTCAGAACATGCAACTATGGCGCCATATGTCTGTTCTCGAACATGTGAAGATGGCCCGCTACTCAAGAATCACCTACGGACTTTTCGGTGCTTTTTTCGGTACAGCCAAACGACAGCGGGAGGAAGAAGAGATTGAAGAGATGGCCTACAGCCTTTTAAAGATGGTGGGGATCGCACATCTTGCCGGTCAGATCATCCTTAATTTGCCTTACGGGGCTCAACGACGGGTTGAAATCGCACGGGCACTGGCCACTGAGCCGAAAGTACTGTTCCTGGATGAACCCACGGCGGGCATGAATCCCGAAGAGCTGATTCAAATGATGGAAATTGTCCGAAAAGTCCATAAAAACCTGGGCCTGGCGATTTTTTTAATTGAACACAGGCTTAAGGTGGTGATGGAACTTTGCGAAATCATCCAAACACTCAACTTCGGCCAGGTCATTGCCGAAGGGACACCGGAAGAGATCCAAAACGACCCGAAAGTCATCGATGCCTATCTTGGAAAAGGGACAGTGATCTGATGTTATTGTCAGTTGAAAACCTCAGCGTATCTTATGATAATATTCGAGCTCTTCATGGCATTGATTTTCAGATCGATGACGGTGAAATCGTTTGTATTATCGGGGCCAATGGCGCCGGCAAAAGCACGACATTGAGAGCGATTTCCCGACTGGTTCCCGTAGAAAAGGGAACAAAGATGACGTTTATGGGAAATGACCTGCTGCAATATCCTGCCGACAAGGTGGTGAGCAAGTTCGGAATTTCTCATGTTCCCGAAGGACGACGACTTTTCGGCAACCTAACCATTATGGAGAACCTCAGACTGGCGACATTTGCCAGAAAGGATCGTGAGAAGATCGAGGAAGATCTGGAAAGGGTGTTCGATATATTTCCCCGACTGAGCGAACGCAAAACCCAAAGTTCAGGAACGCTCAGCGGCGGTGAGCAGCAGATGCTTGCCATTGGCAGGGCATTTATGAGCGGAAGAAAAATCATGCTTTTGGACGAACCTTCCATGGGACTTGCCCCTTTGCTCATGATGAATGTGTTTGATGCCCTTAAACAACTCAATAAAGAAGGTACCACCATTCTTCTGGTGGAACAGAACGCCCGAATGGCCCTTCAATTTGCACAGCGCGGCTATGTCCTTGAAAACGGCAATCTGGTGCTTCAGGGAATCTCGGAAGAACTGTTGGCCAACCCCGAAGTCAAGCAGGCATATCTTGGGGGTTAGTTTTCAAAAAGGAGTAATATCATGATACGTGTGGCTGTTGTCGGCGCTACAGGATATGCCGGCGCAGAGATCGTGCGGATACTTTGTAACCATCCAGGTATCCGGCTGACGATGCTGACGTCTCGCCAATATGCCGGCGTTGCTTTTGACAATGTTTTTCCTTCGATGACCGGTGCCGTTAACCTAATATGCGAGGCATTGGATGTGGATGAACTCTGTGACAACTCGGATGTTGTGTTTACCGCTTTGCCCCATAAAATTCCCATGACGCTGGTTCCGGAACTGATTTCAAAGGGCAAAAAAGTCATCGACCTGTCCGCCGATTTTAGATTCAAAGACGCAAACATCTATGAAGCGCATTATCAGAAGCATACTGCAAAGGATTTATTAAACCAGGCGGTGTATGGGCTCTGTGAGATTTATTTTGACAAGCTTAAAAAGGCCGATCTGGTGGGCGCGCCCGGATGTTATCCTACCAGTGTATTATTGCCGCTTTTGCCGGTAATCAAGGGCAACTATATCGATACCGGTGCCCTGGTCGCCGATTCAAAATCAGGCGTGAGCGGCGCCGGTCGAAGCCTTTCATTGACCACTCATTTCTGCGAAGTGAACGAGTCGTTTAAGGCGTATAAAGTCGCAGAACACCGGCACAACCCGGAAATGGAAGAAATTCTGAGTATCGAAGCGGGTCGGCCCATAAAACTGACGTTTGTTCCCCATCTGATCCCCATGTCCCGCGGGATCCTTACGACACTGTATGCCAATGCGGTTGAGGGTGTCACCCGGAAAGATATCGTGAACTGTCTCAACACCTTTTATTCCGGTCGCCCGTTCATCCGGATTCTCGGCGAAAGCCGGCTGCCGGATACCCGTCATGTACGCGGGACCAATGTTTGCGAGATCGGTGTTAGACTGGATGAACGAACCGGCCGCCTGATCCTGATTTCAGCCATTGACAATCTGGTAAAGGGCGCTGCGGGCCAGGCCGTCCAAAACATGAATATCATGCTCGGCCTGGATGAAACTGCCGGACTCCTGGCGGCTCCTTTTCCGGTATAGACTATAGTGAGGGTGGTTTTCGAACAGACGCTTCATGGATAATCTTTTTTTACATCGTGTGCATATACGGAATGGGTGCGTCTCAGGTATGATTAAATTTTTTCTGAAAGAACTCGCGGTTAAGGGTTTGTAATGAAAAACCCGGTCTTATCTTCTTGATAAAGGTAATCGGTTTAAGATAAGGATGTCACATGACACAGAATCGAGTAGGGTTTTTCACAACAATCCCTAATCCTCTCAAACAGCTTCCAGCAAAAATTTAATCACACCTGAAACTCCTTAAGCATCAATTTGTTTGAAAAACCGAAACCGGTAAAAAAAAGATTATCCATCAACAATCATATATCATCAATGCAATTAACCACCTGACCATTTGACCATTTAACTAATCCTGATCTTTTAATGCATAAGGCTCGGCAGCCAGAGGGCGATCTGGGGAAACAGGATGAGGAGTAGGTTACAGACCAGCAGCGCCAGGAGCATGGGGTACACCCCTTTGAAAATGGTTTCCAGCGGCACATCCCTCGCGACACCGTAAACCACATAGACATTGACCCCCACCGGCGGGGTAATCACTCCCATTTCCGTAACAAGAACAATCACGACACCAAACCAGATCGGATCAAAGCCGAGCGTTTGAACCACCGGGAAAAAAATCGGGATCGTCAGCATAATCATGGCCAGTGCGTCCATGAAGCAGCCTCCGACAAGATAGACAAGAATGATCAGGCCGATGACGGCATGCGGCCCAAACGGAAGCGATCCCACATAGCTGGCAAGGGTATAAGGGAGCCGGGTTATGGCCATGAAATGACCGAAAATCACCGCACCGGTGACGATCACCATAATCATACAGCTAATTTTGGTGGTGTCGGCAAGGGACTGGATGAAATCGATCCAGTGCAACTGTCTTCTGATAATGGCTATGAGAAGTGTCATAAAAGCGCCAACGGCGGCGGCTTCCGTGGGTGTAAAAAATCCGAAAAAAATACCTCCCATCACCAGTAAGAAAAGAACCAGAGCTTCAAGTATGCCGGCAAAAGACCTGAATTTCTCCCGAAAACCGGTTTTGGGCCCCGGAGGCGCCAAAGAGGGATTTTTCCTCACACGCAGGTGAATGGTCATCAGAAAGAGAAAGCAGAGGAGGATTCCCGGTACGATGCCGGCCGCAAAAAGTTTCCCGATGGATTGTTCTGTGAGGATACCGTATACGATAAAAATCACACTGGGAGGGATCAGAATGCCAAGGCTGCCGGCAGCCGCTACGGTGCCCGTCGCCAAACCCATATCATATCCGTATCGTTTCATTTCCGGAAGCGCAACCGTGGCCATGGTTGCGGCAGTGGCATTGGTTGAACCGCAGATGGCCGAAAAACCGGCGCAGGCGCCAACGGTGGTCATGGCCAACCCGCCTCGACGGTGCCCCAGCAGCACATATGCGCTGTCGTAAAGTCTGCGGCTGATGCCGGCGTGAAATGCGATTTGTCCCATAAATACAAAAAGGGGGATGACGGTTAAATTATAGGAAGAGAAAACATCCCATACATCCCGGGCCAGAAGACTCGATGCCGCATCGAAGTTGACCACATAACCGAATCCGATAAACCCCAAAAAAGCCATGGCAAAGCCCACAGGCATTTTGGAATACAAAAGAAAAACGAGGGCGATAATGCCGATGATGCCGATAGTTAACAGGTTCATTTCTCCAGGATCTTTATCGCATTTATGATCACATCGGATAACAATAACAGGCAGACGACACCTGCCGAAAAACCGATTCCATAGATAAATGGATAAAATGGAAGCTCCAAAGTGAGAGACACTTCATGGGCAGTGTGAAGGTTATTTGCATATGTTACGGATTGCCATGCAATGAAGCCGAAAATAAACAATCCAAAACAGCTGGTGATACATTCAATGAACCGTTGAACCCTGGGAGGAAAACGACTGACGATGAAGCTTACCGAAACATGGCCTTTTTCTATGGACGTGTGTGCCATGGCAAAAGATACGGCGACGGCCCCCAGAAAACCGACCAGTTCATATGTTCCGGGTATCGGTTTTCGAAAAAACCTCAAAACAACATCTGCGGTCGTGAGCAACATCATAGCGACAATGGCCGCCCCCGCGATCCAATACATTTTGTTTGCAAGATCGCGAATGAATTTTTCAAAAATATGCATGTTTTCCGAGGTGCAACGTAAAAAATCCCGGCCCATAGGACCAGGTTTTTCTATACTCACCTAAACTGAGCGTTTCAAATTTTAAAAAAATATCAATAGATAAAATCCGCAAAAATAAAGGATATTTTATCCCTTTTAAAAATTTGAAACGCTCGGTTTAGGATTGAATAAAAAAGGTTGTCCGCGTCCGCCAATTAGCGGACGGGACAACCCTTGGATCGATCCCTTATTTTGAATATTTTTTCATCAGCTCTCTTATTTTCTGAACATACGTTTTCCCGTTGGGGGTATGGGCAATATAGTCATCGATGACCGGTTGCACTGCCTTTCGCCACCTGGCGCTTTCTTTGTCTGACAGTGGTATGATTTCGTTTCCGAGGCTAAGCGTATATTTTCTGCCTTCCTGATCGGTTCGGTCCCATACTTTGCCGTGAATCTCGGTATATTTTGAACTGACTTCCTCGAATATTTTTTTTATGTCAGGGGGAAGAGCGTTCCACTTGGCAAGATTCATCACCACGAAAAATGTAGTGGTGTACCCGACGCTGTAACATTCCGTGGTGTATTTGATAACTTCGGCCTGTTTCCAGCCCTTCAACACTTCCATGGGGCCGAATGTCCCTTCGACAACGCCTTTTTTCAGGGCATCATAGGTGTCGCCCTGAGGCATGGCCACCGGAACGCCGCCGAGTGCGGTTACAATTTTAGCACTTAGGCCCGTTGCCCTGATTTTCATGCCTTTCAGATCCTCGAGGCGCCTAACCGGCTTTTTGGTGTGAAGAAGGCCGGGACCATGCGCATGGAGATAAAGAACTTTCACGTCATTTAATTCTTTGGGTTTGAAAGTTTTTGCAAATGCCTCGGCCACATTACTGGCCATCACCCCGCTGGTATAGCCCATGGGAAGATCCACTGCAGCCATCACGGGAAAACGCCCGCGAGTGTATGCAAAAAGACTGAATCCCAAGTCGGATATCCCTTGGACGACGCCGTCGTAACATTGCGGTGCTTTGGTAAGGGTTCCGCCTGGGAAAACGGAGATCTGAACCCGGTTGTGGGTGCGTTTTTCAATCTCCTTTACCCAGTCCATTGCGGTTTTTGTCTGAGCGTGGTTTGGAGGGAAAAAAATGCTGTAGGTAAGCTTGATCGGCTTCGTTTGTGCGGAGAACGCGCTTGTCGCTGTTATGGCTATCCCGATAACAACGGTCCAAAAAAATATCGCGATATTTTTGGTCATCAGAATTTCCTCCTTGGTTAGGAATTAAAAATTGATGCGAAATTAAAAAAATACCCTGAATTTCCTATTAAATTATGTGAGTTCGATATAATAAAATAAACGATAAAACAATAAAAATTTTAATTCCATAAATATCGTGGATTTTTGCCGAATCCATAAATCTGTTGTCAGCATCAAGTGACGACAATTCTTGACATTACGTTTTTATTGATCTATGAAAACGTGTCGTTTCGTTTTTAATCATTTCTTACAAGTGCTTTTTCGCAGGCATGGACTCGAGTGATAACCAAAAAGGATTCGTATGTAATTTGTTAAAATAAACAACGGCAACCCAATTTTGAGAAAAATGGTATCAAAATATTAAACTTTTGGGGAAAGGAGATTGAAAATGTCAGCAAAACTGATTAAGGGGACTGAGATTCGCGAGCAGATTCTCGAAGAAATTACGGCTGAAGTTGCGGAGATTAAGGAAAAACATGGTGTCGTACCAGGCCTTGTTACCATTTTAGTGGGAGAAAACCCGGCGTCAATTTCATATGTAACACTTAAGATAAAAACAGCCCACCGTGTTGGTTTTCACGAAATACAAGACAGCCAGCCGGTGGATCTTTCCGAAGAAGCGCTGTTGGGTTTAATTGACAAGTATAATAAGGATGACGCCATCCACGGCATCCTTGTCCAACTCCCCCTTCCCAAACACGTCGATGAGAAGAAAGTATTGAATGCCATCGATCCCGATAAAGATGTGGACGGATTCCATCCGGTGAATGTCGGTCGCCTTATGATCGGCGGTGACGAAGTTAAATTCCCGCCCTGCACCCCTGCAGGCATACAGGAAATGATCGTACGCGCCGGTGTTGAAACAAAAGGGGCTGAAGTTGTGGTCGTCGGACGATCAAATATTGTCGGCAAACCCATTGCCAATATGATGCTTCAAAAGGGTGTCGGCGCGAATTCCACCGTAACCATCGTTCACACGGGCACCAAGGATCTGGCTTCTCATTGCCAGCGCGCGGATATTCTGATTGTGGCTGCCGGCGTTCCGGGATTGGTAAAACCGGAATGGATCAAACCGGGTGCCTGTGTTATCGATGTCGGCGTCAACAGGATCGGAGAAAAGATCAGCGAAAAGACCGGCAAGAAAATCGCTATCCTGAGCGGGGATGTTGATTTCGACGCCGCAAAAGAGATCGCGGGCTGGATTACGCCGGTTCCCGGCGGCGTGGGCCCCATGACCATTACCATGCTGATGAAAAATACATTGAAGTCCCTCAAATTTAAACTCGGAATCGCCTAACCGTTTTCTAAAGAATAACGGGGTAGGAGATTCCTTCCCCGTTATTCTTGCTGATTTTCCAAACTATTGACAACGTCCATGTCTTTGTGTTAAAATGAGTCATAATTTTTTAAAAAGACCAAGACTCTCCTAAAAAATCAAAATCCCGGTTTTTTACGAGAGTGTTTTATTTGAGAATGTTACGTCTGTGGTATCCCAAAAGATGGATATTCTATAACTATATGAATTATGTATCTATAAACTTGGCTGTTGAATTGCATACTGCGTGATTGAAAAATTCGTTATGAACGATAAAATTTCTTTTTACCTTCTAAGTTACAGTGGCAATACGGTTAAACAGTTCGCACTCACTAGACGGCGTTTAGGGATTGTCCTTACGTGTTCGTTGATATTATTGATGATTACCGCGGGCATTTTTTTCGATTATTTTAATCTTAAGATTACATTTGATAAAAAAGAAATCGAAAAAACAATCAGCAATCAATCCAATGAGATCCTCAGTCAACGCAAGCAGATACAGGAATTTGCAAATGAAATCAATGTATTAAAGTCAAATTTGGTCAGGTTGAACAAATTTGAAAAAAAGATAAGAATTATTGCCAACATTAACAATCCTTCCGAAAAAGACAACCTCTTCGGTGTCGGAGGATCCATTCCCGAAGATCTTGATCCCAAACTACCCCTGGCGGAAAAACACAACAGCCTGATGCGTGAAATGCATGAACAAGCCCGGGAGTTGAGTTTGGCTTCTGTCAGTCAAGAAAAAGTTTTTGAATCCCTGATTAATGATCTTAAACGCAAACGCAACCTGCTCTCATCGACGCCATCCATTTGGCCGGCAAAAGGTTGGCTATCCTCCGGATTCGGATACCGGATCTCGCCGTTTACCGGTTTGCGAGAGTTTCACAAGGGGTTTGACATTTCAAGCCGAAAAGGAACGAAGGTTATTGCTACTGCAGATGGCGTTGTAACATTCGCGGGAAGAAACGGTCTCTACGGCAATATGATCAAAATTGATCATGGACACGGGATGATGACGCGCTACGGACATCTCGAAAAAATGTTAAAAAAGAGAGGGGATGCCGTTAAAAGGGGAGATGTCATCGGATTAATGGGGAATACAGGACGAAGCACCGGCCCCCATGTACATTATGAAGTTTTTTTAAACGGCCTTCCTGTGAACCCCCAAAAATACATATTAAACTAGACGATTTTAAACAGCCCTTCCTTTCTGATCTTATCGCTTTTTTCCATCGTTGACGTTTCCTGATCAACACGTTTTGAAGTGGCTTCAAAACCTCCACTCGGGGTCAATCTCCGTGTTGGACAGAGACGGTCAATCCTCTTTTGCAAAATCTGTTATTTGATGATATATTGGCAAAAAAAATATCGCGTGAAACCTAAAACGAGTCATGTGCCACTTGCGTCTTGTATTAAAATTAATGGGTATCTTTATAACTTTTTATGAAATAGGAATATATTTTTAATGGCTGAGAATTTTTTAACAAAAGTTTTTGGAAGTAAAAACGAACGTGAATTAAAAAAAATCAGACCCGTCGTTGAAAAAATCAGTGCTTTAGAATCTCAAATGCAGTCCATGAATGACGAAACGTTAAAAGCACAAACAAAGATTTTCAAGGACCGTCTGAACAATGGAGAGTCGATCGATGATATTCTACCCGAGGCCTTTGCAACCGTCAGAGAGGCATCGGTTCGTACCTTGAAAATGCGGCATTTTGATGTTCAATTAATCGGTGGAATCGTTCTTCATCAAGGAAAGATAGCTGAAATGAAAACCGGTGAGGGCAAAACTCTGGCTGCAACTCTTCCTGCATATTTAAATGCACTTACGGGCAGGGGGGTTCATATTGTTACGGTGAACGACTACCTGGCCAAACGTGACACCGAATGGATGGGGCATATTTATAAATTTCTGGGACTTTCCGTTGGGTGTATTCTTCATGGGCTAACTGATGAAGAGCGCAAAGCCGCATACGGTTCGGATATCACTTACGGCACCAATAATGAATTCGGTTTCGATTATTTAAGAGACAACATGAAGTTCGATATGGACACCATTGTTCAAAAAGATCTCCATTTCGCAATTGTCGACGAGGTGGACAGTATATTGGTTGACGAAGCCAGGACCCCGTTGATCATATCCGGACCGGCTGAAAAATCAACGGATTTGTATCACCACGTCAACGCCATCATTCCACGCCTTGTATCCGAAAAGGACTATACCGTAGATGAAAAGGCCCGGTCGTCAGTGCTGACCGAGGAGGGGGTTGCCAAGGCCGAAAAATTGCTGAAGGTAGAGAATCTCTATGACCCAAAATATATCGAGCTTCTTCACCATGTGAATCAGGCGCTCAAAGCACATGTCCTTTTTAAACGAGATGTTGATTATATTGTAAAAAACGGAGAGGTGATTATCGTCGATGAATTTACCGGCCGTTTGATGCCCGGGCGTCGATACAGCGAGGGATTGCATCAGGCCCTTGAGGCCAAGGAAAACGTCAAGATCGAAAATGAGAACCAAACACTGGCGACGGTTACATTTCAAAACTATTTTAGAATGTATGACAAGCTAGCCGGCATGACCGGGACAGCAGATACGGAAGCCGCCGAATTTAAAAAAATATATGACCTTGACGTAATGGTGATTCCGACAAACCAACCCATGATTCGAATCGACAATCCGGACGTAATTTATAAAACGCGAAGAGAGAAATTTGACGCAGCGCTCAATGAAATCATTGAACTCAACAAAAAAGGGCAACCGGTGCTGGTGGGAACCATATCCATCGACGTTTCGGAGAGTTTTTCAAAGAAATTAAAGAAAAGAGGGATTAAACATAGCGTGCTCAACGCAAAAAACCATGAAAAAGAGGCCGAAATCATCGCTTTGGCAGGCCAAAAAGGGGCGGTCACCATTTCGACAAACATGGCCGGGCGAGGGACGGATATCGTTCTCGGCGAAAGCGTCACCGAACTGGGAGGGCTCCACATTCTCGGAACGGAGAGACATGAAAGCCGCCGTATCGATAATCAGCTCAGGGGACGTTCCGGCAGACAAGGGGATCCGGGTTCTTCTCGTTTTTACCTGGCCCTGGAAGATGATTTGCTGCGGATATTCGGCGGTGAGCGGATAACCGGGATCATGGAAAGGCTGGGGATGGAAGAAGGTGAACCCATAGAGAACAAATTGATCAGCAAAGCCATCGAGAATGCCCAGGCAAAGGTCGAAGGACACAATTTTGATATTCGTAAACAACTGCTGGAATATGACGATGTCATGAACCAGCAAAGAGAGGTTGTTTACAGACAACGTCGGGAAGCACTGAACGGCAAAAGCTTAAAGCCCGCCATCGAGGAGATGATTCAGGATAAGGCTGAAGAAATCGTGTACAGCCTGATCGACGAGAAAACATTTCCGGATGAATGGGACTGGAAAGGTTTGAAAAAGGCGGTTTTTAAACAATTTAACTTCCGGTTAAATAAAATCGACGAGAATGCCATGGATGGTCTGAATCGAGAAGATTTGGCGCAGTTGATTTCAGATAACGCTTTCAAGATATATAACGAAAAAGAGGCGGCCGTGGGATCAGAGGATTTCAGGCACCTCGAACGTATCGTGATGCTGCAGACCGTTGATAATTTGTGGAAAGACCATCTTTTGAGCATGGACCACCTGAAAGAAGGAATAGGGCTTCGGGGATATGCCCAACAAGATCCCCTAATCGTATATAAAAGGGAGGGGTTCGCACTGTTCCAGGAAATGGTTTCCAGGATTAAAGAAGAGACGGTGGGGATTTTATTCAGGATCCAGATATCCGAACCCCAGAACATTTCCGAGCTTCAACAGCCAAAGGAGCAGAAACTGGTTTTTTCCAGCGGCGATGAACCGGCAAAAAAGAACCCGGTAAAACGGTCCCAGGAAAAGGTCGGGCGTAATGCACCGTGTCCTTGTGGAAGCGGGAAAAAATACAAAAAATGCTGTGGCCGGTGATACCAAATCGTGCATATTTTTCGGATGTGCCCTTTACAAATTTATGCATCAGTGATTATAATACCGGAAAAGGACCATTGAAAAGGTGTTCGCAATGTATGCCTTTCGATATCCACTAAAATATGGACACAGCGTACGGGAGTTTCGCCTTCTGAGAAGCATTCAGACACATTCTTCAAAGGTCTTGCCATGGATAATGATTCAATGAACGGGTACGGCCCTGATTTGGAGGAAGATGTTATCTCCGATACCAAAGATGATGTTGATGAACCTCCCATGTACAAGGTGCTCCTTCACAACGACGATTATACTACTATGGAATTCGTTGTCGAAATTCTGATGTTTGTGTTTAAAAAATCGCCGGAGGAGGCGGTGAAAATTATGCTGAATGTTCACCATAAAGGTATTGGAATATGCGGCATATATCCTTTTGAAGTATCGGAAACCAAAGTGAAAACCGTTGATGCCCTGGCCAAGGAAAACGGTTTTCCGCTTAAGTGTACAATGGAGAAAGAATAGAACATGATCAGCAAAGAATTAAGTGAAACCCTGGGCTTTGCAGTCAGGGAAGCCAAAAGAAGACGACATGAGTATGTCTGCGTTGAACATTTGCTTTTTGCGATATTATACGATAGTGAAGGCATCGAAATCATTGAAAATTGTGGCGGCAATGTTGAGACAATTAAAAATGAGTTGGAGATGTTTTTTAATGAACGGATGGAAAGTGTTCCCGAAGACAACGAATATGTACTCCAGCAGACGGTCGGTTTTCAACGGGTCATCCAGAGGGCGATTAATCATGTCCGCTCAGCAGAAAAACAGCAGGTTGAAGTGAGTGACATCCTTGCCTCGATTTTTCAGGAGAAGGATTCCCATGCCGAATATTTTTTGAGTTCTGAAGGGATTAGCCGCCTCGATGTTTTAAGCTACATTTCGCACAATGTTGCAAAACCCGTCCCTAAGGAAGGGATCGACCCATTTATAACAACGGAAAAACAGGATAAAAAGCAAACATCCGATCCTTTGGAAGCATTTACCATCGATCTAGTGAAATACGCGGCTCAGGGAAAGCTGGATCCTTTGATTGGAAGGGATCTGGAGATGGAACGAACCATTCAGGTTTTATGCCGGCGACGAAAAAACAATCCGATTTTCGTCGGAGATCCCGGCGTCGGGAAAACGGCAATGGCCGAGGGGCTTGCCATTCGGATAAGCGAAGGGTCTATCCCGGAATTGCTGAAAAATGTTCGCATCTATTCTCTTGATTTGGGCGGATTGCTCGCGGGAACGAAGTTCCGAGGTGATTTTGAACAGCGCTTAAAAGGGGTTTTATCTTCCTTAAAAAAGAAAAAAGACGCCATATTGTTTATCGATGAGATTCACACAACGGTCGGAGCCGGCGCAACCAGCAGGGGGTCCATGGATGCTTCGAATATTTTGAAACCAGCCCTGGCGACCGGTGAGCTGCGATGTATCGGATCGACCACTTATGAAGACTATAAGAATTTTTTTGAAAAAGATCGGGCATTGTCCCGTCGGTTTGAGAAAATAGAAATCCTGGAACCGCCGGTCAAAGAAACCGTTCAAATTTTGAAAGGTTTGCGATCCCGTTATGAAGAACATCACGGCATCGTGTATACGGACAAGGCTTTAAAAGCCGCCGCCGAACTTTCCGCAAAATATATCAATGACCGCTATCTTCCCGACAAAGCAATCGATGTCATCGATGAGGCGGGAGCATTCGTTCGATTGTCCAATTCTCCCCAAAGAAAGAGGATCAATCCCAAGGATATTGAAAATATTGTGGCCAAAATGGCCAGAATTCCCACCGTCAGTGTGTCAACTCCCGATAAAACGAAATTGGAGACCCTCGAAGAAAAAATCAAAGCAGTCGTATTCGGACAGGATGATGCCATAAAATCTTTGGTCACATCCATCAAGCGATCGCGAGCCGGTCTCGGAACACCCGAAAGACCCGTTGGATCTTTTTTATTCGCCGGTCCTACCGGTGTGGGCAAGACTGAAGTGAGCCTGCAAGTCGCAAGGGTTCTCGGGGTTCATTTTTTACGGTTTGATATGAGTGAGTATATGGAAAAACATGCCGTTGCCCGCCTCATCGGCGCACCACCGGGTTATATTGGTTTTGATCAGGGAGGACTTCTGACCGATGATGTTCGAAAGCATCCTTACAGCGTTCTTTTATTCGATGAAATAGAAAAAGCGCATCCGGATATGTTCAACATCCTTCTTCAAGTGCTGGACCATGCCACACTGACAGACAACAACGGGAAAAAGGCGGATTTTAGAAATGTCATTATCATGATGACCTCCAACGCGGGTACACGGGAGATGAGCACACAGACCATCGGTTTTGGCGATAAGCAGCATGATACCAAAGACAAAGGGAAAAAAGCCGTTGAAAATTTCTTTAGTCCGGAATTCCGGAATCGTCTGGACGGTATCATCCACTTCAATCCGCTCAATGAAGATATTATGAAAAAAGTAGTGGATAAGTTCATAAACGAGCTTCGCGGTCAGTTGTCTAATAAAAAGGTAACCATCAGTCTTTCTTCGGAAGCCCGCACTTGGCTGGCCAAAAACGGACATGATCCGCGTTATGGCGCCAGACCGTTGAGTCGATTGATACAAACTGAAATTAAAGATGTCCTGTCCGATGAAATTCTGTTCGGACGCCTTGAAAAAGGCGGCAGCGTTCTGATCGAAGTCGAAAATTCAAAATTGACGTTTAACTACCATCCTAAAACTGTGTTGAAAGAAAACGCATAAGCCGCTCACCATTTCATCTATAAGTGGTTTCAAAACCTTCAATCGGGTTTAAGGTCAAGGCGGACTGAGGCGGCCAACCGCAGGAATATCGGGAATATTTCGAGGATTGACCGTCTCAGTCCAACACAGAAATTGAGCCCGAGAGGAGGTTTTGAAACCACTTCTAACATTGAAATCAGGTCCTTTGGGCCTGGATTTTTACTTATTTGATAACATTCCAGTGCCTGTTTTTCATTTATCCGATGCCATTGGTTTCCCCCCGCCCCACCTTGCGTCTAAAGAAGGCCTGCTGGCCGTTGGCGGAGATTTAAGTATAAAACGTTTGATTCTTGCCTATCAAATGGGCATCTTTCCGTGGTTTTCCGAGGGTGACCCGATTCTATGGTGGTCACCTGACCCTCGACTCGTGCTGTATCCTTCTGAAATTAAGATTTCCAAAACCTTAAAAAAAGTCCTAAAAAAAAATGTGTTCGGCACCACCATGGACACGGCCTTTGACGATGTCGTCACCCAGTGCGCAAAAGTTCGCCTGGAAAATAATCAGGGCACCTGGATCGTAAAGGATATGATCGATGCTTATTGCAGGCTTCATAGAGCAGGATTTGCACATTCTGTGGAAGTTTGGCGAGATGGTAAACTAACCGGTGGATTATATGGCGTTTCCTTAGGGAAAAGTTTTTTCGCGGAATCCATGTTTCACCGAATCAGCAACGCTTCAAATGTCGCCCTTGTAACGCTTGCGAAATATCTTAATGAATTATCATTTGATCTGATCGACTGTCAGGTTCGCACCGAGCATCTGGTTCGGTTCGGCGCCAGAGAGATCCCCAGAAAGCTTTTTTTAAAAAAACTTGAAAAATCCCTTAGCGCACCGACTCTAAGAGGAAAATGGGAATATATGGGAAATGTATGACTCAGCAAGCGAGTAAAATGTTCTGGTTATTGGAATTTGTAATTCTGATATAGTTTGTATTTTGAGTGTCGGCATTTGGGCTTTAGACACTGTGTGCGGAGGCGGATCGTCGCCATTCGAGTGTTTTCGTCTTGTGGCTGCTGATTTCACGGTCTTGGTGCCCTTTTGCTTGACACGTCATAAAATTTCTCATAGCGTGGTGGCATGTTATGAATTGCCGGTGGTGTTGTGAGCATTGAGGATCGATGTGAAATAAAAATACATCCGGCGAAATAGAAGCGGAAAAGATCGAAAAAGTGGCCGGGACCGAAGAAGCGGCAATGACAGAAGAAAATGATGGAGGGTATATGGACATCAAAACGGTCAAGATCGAAAAACCGGAAGCGTTAAATTTGATTTTAGGGCATTCTCATTTCATAAAGACGGTTGAAGATATCTATGAGACGATGGTCAGTACTGTCCCCGGAGCGAAATTCGGTCTGGCATTTTGTGAATCTTCCGGGCCGTGTCTTGTCAGATACTCGGGCACGGATGACGACCTGGTTGAATTGGCAAAAAAAAATGCATATGCGCTATCAGCCGGACATAGCTTCATACTTTTAATGAAGGACATGTTTCCCATCAATGTTTTAAATGCCGTCAAAAGCGTCCCCGAGGTCTGCAGGATATTTTGCGCGACGGCAAATCCCGTGGAAGTTCTTATTGCAGAAACAGAACAGGGACGGGGCATCATCGGTGTCATTGACGGTTTTAAATCAAAAGGCATTGAATCCGAAGCAGATATCAAGGAACGAAAAGAATTTTTACGGGCAATCGGTTATAAACTATGATATGTAGAATTTCAGCTCAATTGCCTATATACATCAGCTTCGCTTCCAATCGTTCATTCTTAAACCGGATCAGGACATAGCCGCCCATACACAGCATTCCCGGATTAATTACTTTTGTTTTGCCGATAAAATCTTCTGAAGCTGCCTCGTGGATATGCCCGGTCAAACAAATGTCCGGTTGGACCCGCCGGATAAATTCCAGTACGGACTTGTTGCCCACATTTTCACCGGACGGCAATACGGCGGCTTTTGAGCCGAACGGGGGATCGTGTGCGACCAAAATGAGTTTTGGAAGGTGCTTTATTTGTTCATACCCCTTGTTGAGCCACTGTTCCAGCATGGCATCCGGAACTTCTGAAGGCGTTCTGAAAGGGGTGGGCGTTGAGTATCCCACACCCATAATACCGATATTATCGGCCAGCAGTTTGCCCCTCGCATGGATATTCCATCCCTTCTCCTCAAGATAATCAGTGACTTCAGCTCGATCCATATTCCCGATTTGAGCATAAATATTCGGATTAATTCTATAAACACTTTGTAGTATCTGATCGGCCCTTTTTGCCCCGCCTCGATTGGTAATATCCCCACTGATGATAACGCCGTCGGCATCAGCCAAATCAGGAATTTCACTTAAAAGGGATATGTCTTCGTGGATATCGCCGAATCCGATCCAGAACGCTTCTTTTTCATTCATCCTTGGACTCCTTATTCAGGTTTAAGAAGCCTGGTACCACCCCGAATGTGTGGGATCTTGGCTTGAATAATAAAATAGAAAATAGAAAAGAGGAATTAGAAAAGAGGCTTATGTGCCTTTGACTGCGCCGAAGGCGACCAAGGATAACGGAGACTATGAATAAATATAAACAAAAATAAAGCATTTATTTTGATTAGTGTTCGTTTGTGGTTATCTATTTTCTATTTCCTAATTCCTATTTTCTTAGGTTTTTATATCCGGTTGATCATGGACGCCATATAACCCGCGCCGAATCCATTGTCGATATTGACCACTGCGACATTTGAGCTGCAGCTGTTCAGCATGGCGAAAAGCGCGGTCAAGCCGCCGAGGCTGACACCATACCCGACGCTGGTGGGAACCGCGATAACCGGCCGGCTGACCATCCCCGCAACCACGCTGGGCAGAGCGCCTTCCATTCCGGCAACGACAACAAGGACGGACGCTTCTTGAATCAAGTCTTTGTGGTCAAACAATCGGTGAATGCCCGAAACGCCGACATCAAAAACAGATTCCACCTTGTTTCCCATAACCTGTGCCGTAAGATATGCTTCTTTGGCAACCGGGATGTCCGATGTGCCGGCTGAGACGATAAGTATGGTGCCTTTTCCCTGTTGGGGAATGTCATGTTTTTTGCAGACAATCATCTTTGCATCTTCATGGTATACCGCCTCCGGAAACCGTGAATTGACCCGGGCCGCATGATGCGAACCGATGCGGGTGACCAATACGATTTTTTCCTGAATCAGCATTTTCTCCATGATGCCGATAATCTGTTCAGCAGTCTTTTCCAGTCCGAAAATGACTTCAGGAAATCCCTTGCGAAGCGAGCGATGATGATCTATATGTGCGTAATCTAAATCTTCAAAGGACAGGTGTTTAAGTTTTTTCGAAGCATCCTCGACCGATAGATCACCCATGGCAACACGGCCGAGGAGCTGTTTTAAAGATGCCAAGTCCATGATATAATTCCTTTAAACAGCAATGACCCGTTGAAATAAAATGGTGGAAAAACCGTTTTGCAATTAGGATATAAGTAACCTATACCCCATGAAATGGTCAACAAAATCTTAATACGGAGACCAATATGAAGATCGCCGTCATTATCCCTGCGAGGTACGAGTCTACCCGATTTCCAGGCAAACCGCTTGCACTTTATAAAGGAAAACCAATGATCCAACAGGTCTATGAACGCGTGAGCCTGTCAGATGTCGTCACGGATGTCACCGTTGCCACAGACGATCAGAGAATTTTTGATGCTGTACGTGGTTTTGGCGGTAATGCAGTTATAACAGGTAAAGAAAATCGTTCAGGAACCGATCGCGTGGCGGAAGCAGCGGAAAAGATGGGGCTCGCCCTCGATGATATTGTCGTAAACATACAAGGGGATCAGCCGGAAGTTCATCCCCAGCATTTACAGGATGTGGTCGATCCATTTAAAACCGAGCCCGGCACGAAGATGAGCACGTTGGCATTTAAAATTGTCAAAGCGGGTGAAATAACCGATCCCAAGGATTGTAAAGTGACATTCGATAATCGAGGATATGCGCTGTACTTTTCCAGGTCCCCGATTCCATATGCCCGAGATGCCGGCACAATTTTTGATACTTACAAACATCTTGGAATTTATGCCTATACCAAACGGTTTCTGGATACATTCAGAAGCCTTTCTGAAGGAAGACTCGAAGCCATCGAAAAACTGGAACAGCTACGTGCCATCGAATACGGGTATCAAATTAAGGTGATCATTACGGAGTATGATTCCCCGGAGGTTGACCTTCCGGGCGACATATCAAGGATTGAAAAGCTTGATTGAATAAAATCCTTTGTGGCAGTCTATCATATCAACGCATTGTATTTAAGGGTTGATTTGAAATCGGGTACACATTAAAAAAAGTGGGAAATCAAGCAAAAGTGTCAAACAAGCGGCAAACGGGTAGGGTTTTTTTGTGATCATTTAACATGGGGAGGATCGGGTGAAAGACAGACGAAAATTTTTACGGTTTCCAGTGAGGCTCAGCGCTTGTTATTCAGTAGAAAATAAAGAAAATTGGAACCAGCAATGTTCTGTCGTTGATATCAGCAGAGAAGGTATGGGCCTTGTTGTGCATTTAAGGGATCGACTTCCAACAGGCTGCCTGCTTCATTTTAAGGTGGATCTTCCGGAAAAAGAACAAACGGTTTCTTTTGACGGGGTCCTGGGATGGATTAAAGCTCTCAAAAAAGATCCGGATTATAATTTTAAAGGGGGCATCAGGTTGACCGACATTGACTCGGAAGACAAATGGGCACTGCTGGATCATGCGTATGAGAGCTGGAAAGAGATACAGGAAGAAGATAGCGGCAAAGAGTCGTCATCTAAATAGTATAGGTGTTTATTTCAAGCTCCTTATTAGTTCAGACGTTTTTGGGAGAGGTCTTGTTCAATAATCGTTCCGGGTTTCGGTATGCTGCTTTTTGGGGATGATTGGGCGTTAGGCGACGATTCCGTGCTTGTCTGAGTTGATGGCACGGCTGATTCGGGTTTGGCCTTGCTTTGTTTTTTAGCCGGTGTCTTGTTTTCCAGTTTCTTTACCAGATTTTCAAGGGATGATAGTCTGGCTTCAAGGTTGTTGGACATTTGACGGAGCGCCAATTGATACACTTTTTGTTGATCCTTCAGCGCTGTTCTATCGGCCTTGGAGGATTTCAGAGAAGAGATATCCGAATTTATTTTTTGCAGATCATTTTTGGAACTGTTAATGAATTTTGAAATATTCGTCAATTGTTCAGTCAGTGATTGCTCCAACTTCTTTACGTCCGAAGAAATTTTATTCAGATCTTTGGGGAACAAATCCAATTTTTTATCGATAGCGTTTATGGCGCTTTCGGTCTGGTTATTGTCCGATTTTCTGGCGGACCTGATGTATTTTATGGCTGTTGTCGCCTCTTTTGTCTCGGCCTGCATTGAAGCGATTGTCTTTTGAAGCTCACCGATCTTTTTTGTTGTACTTTCTTCGAGATTTGCTTCTTTAATGGAAAGGGAAGAAAATCTGGATTCAAGTTCTTTGGAGAGAGATTGCACCCCCATGTTGCCGATGGTGTTCATACTGGAAAGATTTTTTCTTAAATCAAAATAAGCCGCAACGATGATGATAACCATCAAACAGGGGAGAATAATCGAGATGCGTGTTACTCTTTTGTTTAGCTTTTCGACTTTTGTATCGTCGATTTCTTCTCGAATATGAAAGTCCTGACTTTCATCATCCATTTGCATCTCAAATTTTTTGGGTTCTTTTTCAGTCATTTTAATTATTCCCATTCAATGGTGCTAGGTGGTTTAGAGCTGATATCGTATACGACTCTGTTAACGCCTTTTACTTCGTTAATGATGCGGTTTGAAATTTTTCCAAGCAATTTGTGCGGCAATTTTGCCCAGTCGGCTGTCATTGCGTCTTTGCTCGTCACAGCCCGAATGGCGACAATATTTTCGTAAGTTCGTTTGTCTCCCATGACGCCGACGCTTTTTATGGGCAGCAGCACCGCAAAGGACTGCCATAATTTTCTATAATAGCCACTGAGTTTGATTTCTTCAAGCAAAATATCGTCCACATTTCTTAATATCAAAAGCCGTTGCGTATTGATTTCTCCTATGATTCTAATCGCAAGACCCGGTCCTGGAAAAGGCTGCCGCCATATTAAGTCTTGGTCCAGATTCAATGCTTTACCCAGAAGGCGAACTTCATCTTTAAATAAATATTTTAACGGTTCAATCAGTTTCAATTTCATTTTTTTGGGCAGACCGCCGACATTGTGATGGGATTTAATCACCGATGTAGGGCCGCCAAAAGCGGATTGTGACTCAATAATATCCGGGTACAAAGTCCCCTG